>CAWTZT010000059.1:0-4802 GCA_963919845.1 Thaumarchaeota archaeon CSP1-1 | reverse complement strand
CGATAATCCATCTGCTCCAATTGCACTACCACCAAATTTTGAAACTATCAAATTTGTCATGAGGTATAAAAAATCATGAGCCATCTATTAAGCATTGGTTTTCGATAGTAATGTTTACTGTTTTTCTAAACTTTTCATTTTTCAAAATCTTTACAAAAAATATTCTCAAAGTTTAAATGGATTTTAACGAGGTAGTTTGCTGGGCTCATAGTCCAGATCGGTTATGACGTCGCCCTTACACGGCGAAGATCCAGGGTTCAAATCCCTGTGGGCCCATATACTTTCATAGGGCACTAATTTCACTAAATCACTTTGAGATTTAAAAAAGATTGATGAATATTTACGTACACGCATTATTGCGTAGTCACTACTAGGACTACGAAATTAGTGGGATAATCCTGTATAGATTAACCAAATACGAGTTATGTCGGTATTTGACCATATAGTTTACAAAATATTTTTACTTCTGTACGCCATTCAGGAACCGACAATACATTACTCAATAATATTTTTAACCTAACCACCACCAAAAAATTTGAAGAACTGACGACGTTGTACTAGCGCTATCAAAATTAAAATTCCTAATCCTAGAATTAGACTAATTTCTGGCTCAAATAACTCTTCAGAAGTTTCCCAAATTCCTCTCCAAAAAAGCACAATTCCTATACCTGTAATTAATAATAGCATAGTTTTTTTAATGTTTATAAAAAATGACACATTCAAATTAATCATAGGCTTTTTTTTTGATATTTATTTGTAGTTGTAAGAAAAATTCATTCCAATTTCGCTAAATCACTTTACAATATGAATAATGATCTAGTTTATCTATCGTAAAAAGTTTCTAAATACATGCAAAGAAAAAAGCTCACTGATAAAGAAATTGAAGAGCAAAAAAAACAACAAAAAATTAGGATTAGTGTTTCTCGCGCTGCAAGAAGAAGTGGAAAAATTAACAAAAAAGAAGGAAAAGTTAACAGTGCAAAAGCCAAAGCAAAAACACCAAGATCGCAAAAGAAAATTGCAACAGTAAGAAAATCTCGTTATTAAAAAATTCTTAATTCCTAAAATGAACTTGTAATAATTTCGCTAAATTACTTTGAGATTGATTTAATAATTAAGAAAGGGCGTTAGGGCTGAATGGATAAAATAGAAAGTTCACCAAAAACAAATTCTGTTGCCTCACCTCAGCTCTTAATGGAACTTATTCCTTTGTAGGAAACGGATTGATAATGCACAATATTGAAAATAATCCATTTTGGATAAGCTACTCAGTTAGTTACAAAGAAATGAAGATGATAGCAGACAAATGAAAACTACAGAATTTAGATGCCCAATGCATCCAGAAATAACCGAGGACAAACCTGCTAGATGCTCAAAATGTGGGATGGATCTTGTGGAATCAAAACCATCAAATGATAAAGTGGGATCTGACTCCCCACAAACTAAAGATACAACATGGAAAGATTACATGCCATTATTGGTGGTTTTCGGTTTGTTACTACTCACAACAATAGTAATTACCATTGGTGATTATAGAGAAGGCACTTTCACTATTAACAAAACATTATCTTATTTCATGATAGGATTTTTCATTACCTTTGCGGGTTTCAAGTTGTTTGACTTGAAAGGATTTGCACAGGGATATTTCACATATGACTTGTTAGCAAAAAAATTCTTCTCCTATGGATACATTTATCCATTTATTGAATTGTTTTTTGGTCTAAGTATGATACTGATTCCTGAATCACGTTCTCTCCTGTTTGCAGAATTATTTGTCATGACCTTTAGCGGTATAGGCGTTACAATAAAATTATTGAAGAAAGAACAATTCCAATGTTCATGTCTTGGAACATTACTTAAAGTTCCATTAACTAAAGTAACACTAATTGAAGACTTTGGTATGGCATTTTTGGCGTTGGTAATGTTAGTTATTTTAATATAAACTAGAGTTTACAATTGTAAAGTTTTACGCTGGACGTTGACATTTGATACAAACTGTTAAAGAAATTAACTAATACTTCATCTAATCTGTATTAGATGTAATTCCAATTTTGCTAAATTACTTTGAGAATTTTCTTAGGCGTAAATGCGCCCAAAATATTTCCCAACTTAGTAGCTGAATCCCTGTGAGCCCATTTTCATTCATAATTATCACAAATGAAAACAAAACAAATTCATTTAAGAAATTAAAATTTACTATAAACCATGACAGATTTTGCTGGAAAGAAAATTTTAGTGATAGCAGGTTTTACACTTTTTTCATTCATCTTTGTAGGATTGGTTTTTGGCGTAACTAGTGAGATTGCAGTTGGTGCTGGTCAAGAACTATCATATCCTTCCTGGTTAATAATTTCCTATATTGCTGGACTTTCAATGATTGTTTTACCTTGTACACTCCCATTAGTTTTCATAATAGTTCCATTAAGTATGGGAAAAGGTAACAGGAAAGGTATTTCGATGGCTCTTTTGTTTGGAGCAGGACTTACAATTACCATTTCAGTTTACGGGGTAGGTGTTGGAATACTTGGTCAAACTGCAGAACTGGATCAAGTTTCAAATTACATGTTCTTAATAGCAGGAATTGTTGCATTCGTTTTTGGACTCACACAATTAAAACTGCTTAAACTTAGAATGCCAGCGTATTCTGGAACCCCAAAGTTTATTCAAAATCGTGGAGATTACTCAAAATCATTTTTCATGGGATTGTTACTTGGAAATGCAGGTGTAGGATGTCCAAACCCATTATTCTATTGGCTTTTAATTTACATTGCAGGTACTGGAAGTATTGAAATTGGTGCAAGTCTAGGGGCAGTACATGGAGTAGGAAGAGCGATTCCTTTAATCCTACTTTCAGTCCTTGCAATACTTGGTGTCAATGCAACCAAGGGTGTTTCAAGAAATCGTTTTAAAATTGAAAAGTTGACAGGATGGATGTTAATTATCATTGGTTCATTTTTGATTATTAACGGCTTACCAGATGGTCATGAATGGTATGAAGAGACCTTTATTCATCAAGGATGGAATGAACTCGTTGAACAAACCTCACTTCCTGGGGAATTTATGATGGATGAACACGATCATGACCATGAGGGTCAACTAGCTAAAGAATCAATGCCAATAATTCTTTCTAGTCTAATAGGTGGAACCATAATTTGGTATCTAATTAAAGGTAGGAAAACAGAGGAGGTTGCTGCATGAAAGATCCTGTCTGTGGAATGGACATTGGTGAAAAAGGAGAGTCAATAACTCACAATGGAAAAGAATATCGTTTTTGCTGTGCAAGTTGTAGATGGGCATTTGAAAAAAATCCAGAGCAATTTATTGAAAATGAATCATGAAAGTTGAGGTTCTAACCACTCCTGGGTGTACAAACTGCAGTGTTTTAGAAAAAATGCTTGATGACTTTGGTATATCTTTTGATGTGATAGATGTGACCGAAAAACCAGAATATCTAGAAAAGTATCCAATATTCACAGCTCCTGGATTAGTCATAGACGAAAAATTAGAGTTTACTGGAATTCCAAAAAAGAAAGAATTGAAAAAAAAATTTAGAATCCTCTAAGGCCTTCTGGCCTAGCCGTCTCAGGATGTTGCTTCATCCACGAAATTTTCTCCAACATCGAATCTTTGTCTTGAGGAAAAGTACCCTTTATCATGTAAGCATTTGACCCATGATTTGCTCTAAAAATAATTTTGTCTTTTGAATTAATTTTGCTTACCAGATCTTGTAGTTCATCAAGAGACTCAGAGTCTGAAATTGGAATAAAAGGCTCACCAAACTTTTTCATAAATTCATCTTTGACACCTGGCTCTATAATTAAGGTTAGAGCTGCTGCATAATGTGGAGAAACAGCACTAATTACCTCTGCTGTTCCTTTGATGTGTTCTTTAGTGTAAGTTTTTCCTCCAAGTCCTAAAATTACCATACATGAAAGTGTGTATCCTGCATCAATTGCTTTACGACAGGCCTTAATGATGGTTTGAGATGTTGCACCTTTTGTAACCTTTTTTAAGATAACATCTGAACCACTTTCAATTCCAAGATAAAGCATATTGAGGCCTGTCTCATACATTTTTCTCAATTCTTCAGGAGTTTTTTTGAGCAAATTCATAGGCATTGCATAGCATGAAACTCGCTCTAACTTTGGAAATTTTTGATACAAATATTTCACTATCTCTATCATGTAATCAGTTGATAAATTCAAGGCATCACCATCTGCAAGAAAAATTTTTGTTGATTCAGGTTCTTGCTTTGCCATCATATCAATTTCTATCTTAACTTGTTCCCAAGGTCTCTCAGAATATTCCTTAGAGCGATACATATCACAAAATGAGCATTCATTAAAGGAACAACCTAGTGTGACTTGAAATATTACAGATTTTGATTCAGATGGAGGTCTGTAAAGCGGGTAATTGTAATTTAACATCATCATTTTCTATAAACCTGAATCAAATTTATCGTTTTGCCACTAAGTTATGAATTACAAATACCTCTTAATAGACACGACTAGCCTTTCCTGTATCATATGGCAAATGATCCCGAAGCTAAGAGACTTTTGTGGTTTTTATTTGCAGGTTCACGAGGGGGATTAAACAGATTAAGACTGATTTCTACAATTAAAGAAAAACCCCTTAATGCTAATCAACTTGCTAAAGAATTAAAATTAGATTACAAAGCTATTCAACACCATATTGCTGTATTAGAGAAAAATAACATGATTACTAGAGCTGGAGAAAAATACGGTGTGACCTATTTTATTTCCACATTCTTAGAAGTGAACATGGAGTCTTTTGATGAAATT
>CAWTZT010000058.1:0-5578 GCA_963919845.1 Thaumarchaeota archaeon CSP1-1 | reverse complement strand
CATAAACGAATTCATCCCAAAGCTTATTCAAGTGATGCCTTGAAATAAATTCTAAAATATATTCATCAGGAAAATTTTTTTCAATAATTTCTGTTTTACTTTTTTCAGTTGTTTCTAAAACTTTTCCATAACCTGAGCTAATGGATTTTTGTTCTGTCTCATTTTTTTGTTGAACCATATACCAATTCCTATTAGAATTAGGAATAATTGGAATAAAAGACAGCGTGTTTCTCAAATGGAACTCATATTCTCTTTTAGATAGAAATAATCATTACAATTTTAAAAATAGACAAGCGTTTTTTATTTAAAGCGTAATCTGTTCATTTTCATACCCTAACAAATTCTTCGCGTTGCTTAAGTGTGAATTTGCATTAATACCACTTATGGAACAATTAAGTTTCAAGACAAATGGAAAAAATGATTCAAAGATTGAATTTTCAATCGACCTTCCTGAAAACGCCCAAAAGTGGGCTCAGATTTTTAGGTAAAAATTCCAAATTGGAACACTAGGTACGCTTAGAGTTCCTTCCTTCTTTAGTAAAACATATGAGAAATAGACTGTATGCAGCTAATCACGCTTTTTGCAGTATTTGTGATGGTAGTCGCAATACAGGCTCTAGTTTGGGCACCCTTCATTTCAGACAATTCTGATGAAATTGCAGGATTTCCACTAGAAGCAACTTTAGAAAATTTCTATAAACTTGGAAGCGTTGATACTGCCATAGCTGATGAACCAAAGCTTGACTCCAAAACTCTAGAGACTCCCACCCTCATTGAAGAGCAGCCATTAAAAGAATCTCAAGAGGTTTTGGTTGTCGAGCCAATTTTAGAAAAGATAGATGAAACAACTAATTTTACCTATGATGCATTTTCTCTTTCTACATCCAAAGCAACATACAAGATTGGTGATGTAATTCAAATTTCAGGAGAAATTCATAAACGAACTTCTACTCCTTCTATAACCTTACAAGTATTAGACCCAGATAATTTTAAAATTGCAGAGATTGAGCTGATGATGTCTTCAAATAACGAGTTTTCAGCAGAACTAACTGCTGAAGGCACCTTTTGGAAACAAACTGGAATTTATACCATTCAAGCAATTTACAATTTTGATCAGATTTTAGGTGAGACCTATTTTGTGTTTGATAGCACAGGAAAAAATACAGTCTACTCTGACTAAGTAGAATGAAGAACTAGATTCAACTATAACTATGCATTAACACTAATTTTGTGTTTATTTTCTTCTGTTCTAACAGGATGTCCAGATATGTGAGAATGCATATTTGCTAAGGACGACTGTTGAAATGTCAGGTCGCATCTATAACATTTCCAAACTTGTTCTACCACTATGTTCTATACTACACTGATAATAATATTAGAAACTGTGTGCAATTTGAACACACAAGAAAAAAGCTACAAATTATCTAATTCCAGAATTGGATCAACTACTCGCTCAAAATGAGGATTTAGCATTTTTTGAGATTTCTTTTTCTGGATATATTTTCTTAGAGTATTTCTGTAAGCTTCTGAAACATGAGGATCATCTATTAGGCCTTGAATTCTTCTTGCCTCCATTCTTTCATTTGAGTAAGACTTTGATTCCAAGCTTTGAATATATCGCAATAAACTCTGAAGCTCCCACTCAGACCAAACAGATTCTTTTTCTCGGCTTAACAAGCTCATAATTATTCAATTCCTCTAAATAGCAAGGCCCACTCTACTGCAATACCTGGAAGAATAGTTTCAGATTTTTCTATTGATTCTTTTTCCATACTTGTTAATAGTAGAATTAACAATTAAGAAATTGTTTGTAATTTCTTCCAAACGTTTAATCTAAAATCAACCTAAAATCTGGCCAATATTCACTGTGTGTACAAATACTGCACCATTTGAAGAGATTATCTGAATCTGTGCATCTCGACCAATTTTAATAGGATCTTGAATATCTAAAATAATTGTAACAATCTGTCCAGGTTGAATTATTCCTGTAGATGATTGTAGCAAATTACCACTTGAATCAGATAGAATTACAAACTCTCCTTGTGCTGGTGCTGATTATGGGAACCACTCAGTTAATCGATTTATGATTATTGCCCAACAACTTGGTGATACCTTCAACGAAGTAGAGTTTCATCTTAATGGTTCAGGTGCAATTGATAATCTTGTCTTTGGAGGATGAGGATGATTTTTAATCAAATTTAAAAACAAAAAAATAATCCTCTCTGACTTGGAGAAACAATGTTAAAAGAAATTTTGTCAGATCTTCTTAAGATTGATGATGTTTTATTTGTGAACAAAAACCTGGGAGCAGTAAGTGAAATTAAAAGTAACTCCCTTAGTATAAGGCAAAAAGACAACTGGATTACAATTGGTGAAAATGATGGACCATGTCACATGCATATAAATTCAGATTTTATAAAAACTGCAGAGTTTATTACAGAACAAAAACCTGAAAGGACGAGTTTTTCTGTTAGATTTTTTGATGATAAAGGAGAACGAATTCTTGCAGGCTTTTTTACAAAAATGTATGATGAGAACAAAAATCTAAAAAATCACAGAAAAAAACTATACGATGATCTTTTAGAAAAATATGGAAAAAAAGTGAATCTCTAACACAATATATTCATTCATAGCAATTTTGTTGGTTTAAACACACACAACTCTTTATGGGATTTTTACGATAATACTTTGTGAGTATACAAAAACCAATTAACATTAAATGCGTAGATTTGTCCAACTGTGAGAGTATTCCTGGATCCCCCATTACAAAAATTTTAGTTCCATTTGATGATTCAGAACATGCAGCACGTGCATTTGGGTTTGCACTTACATTAGCAAAAAATTATGATGCATCGGTTTCAGTAGTTTCAATTGTTCAAGAAGAAATTAAAAACAGCTGGATTAGTGGAACTCCTGGTCGAGAAAAAGGAATGACTGAAAGAAGCTCTACCAGACTAGAAAATAAAGCAGGATTACTCCAACTTCAAGCAGAAAAATTTGGTATTCGCTTTGAATCAGCTGTATTGACTTCAAATTCTGTTGCTGAAACTCTTCTTACTATAATTAGAGAATACAAAATTGACTTTGTTGTAATGGGATCTCGAGGTAAAGGAATGCATAAGGAAATGATGTTGGGTAGAATATCAACACACGTGGCACTAAATTCATCTTGCCCTGTATTACTAATAAAATAATTGATTAAATACGATATCTTCTGAACTAATCTTTTTCTTTTTTGAAGATATCTGGATGTTTTGACATCAAATGTATTTTCCACAAGTTAAAATCTGGAAAAAGTTCATTACAATATGGACATTTTTTTTGTGTTGACAATACTTGTTTTTTCTAACAGTCCACCTAATTCAAAATTTGTATCGTAAAAAATTATACCTATTATTTTATTTTAGATCGCTCTTAGAGTCATTAGGTATGAAATAATTATGTATCTCGAGGTTTATCAATAAAGTGGATGGGACGTTAGCGTCTGCGGTTATCCCCAATACCTGTCTTACGCCTATCGTTCCCATCCAATTATAATACAAAATTAATGATAAGTCCCTCTCAGCTGAAATGATGATTTTACAGCTGGTGTTTTTCATTTTCCTTCTTAACTAAATAAAAAACCTAAAAAATTTTGATCAAATTTATTAATTATTTCTGCATATGATATTTGGAGGCTAGCACCCTAGAAACCCATGTCTAATACCTCGCTTGCATATATTGAGGATTGGTGCGGATCAGACGTTATCGTCACAAGGAAACTTCCCTTTGCAGTGTTAGCTTCCAAAATAATCAGTGATTTCTCAAAAAGCTGTGCAAAATGAAGATACGTCAATTATTAGATTTGAAGATTGTAATCAATATATCCAAAAAATGCTGTGCCATTCAGTCCGCATAAAAACCCAACACCATATTCAATTTATGCGGACACAGCTTTTATTTTGAAAAATTCTAAAAATATTTTTTGTAATAACTGAATAATGATCACTTAAATTTCATTATTACGATCATACTTTATGGCAATGCTAAAGCAGTTAGGATTTGAACCACAAAAAGCAAGGCACGCACTTGACATGCTTTTAATTGATAGAAAAAATGAATTCCGAGAACTAGCAGAAGTAATTTTTTCTAACGTTCCTTCGTCAACTGCCCCATTGACTGATTCAGAATCACAAAAGTTCATTCTAGATTTTTCTTTAGATGTGAATGAAGCCTTCAAAGTCTGGTCGGGGCAAGAAAGATTATTACAAAATTCATCCCTTAAAGCTTTGACAATTTTACGACAACTTTCAAGAGGTCAAAAGGCAATGAATTCGTTAGCACATTTGCTTAACATATCTTTTAACCTCGCAGAAGAATTCAAAGTAGTTTACAACAGAATAGAATAAAAACTGTTTAATCCACTAAGAAAACTTTCAGTAACACAGAATATTTCATACATAATTTTTAAGCAAACATGATTGTTCATTTGCTATACACAAAGAACTTTGTTGTATTTACTCAAATTAATTTCAGATGGGTAGAAGATATCTCAAACGCATAAGTACATCTCACAAGGAAAAAAACTCAGAAAGTAGTTCTTTACAACCTGGAAAAAATGATCCAGACTTAGAGCTTATTCAAGCTTTAGAAACCCAAGAAAGAAGCATAACCTTTTCAAAAAAACCAGGAATTCCAACTGGAACTAAAGCCGTAAAAGAGCTAACTCGTTGGGCTTTTGATGCAGCTGGAAACACGGGTCAATATATTAAATACTTTAACATGCATTTGGCAGAACAAAATTCTCAAATTAAACAAATGAAGAAAATGAAAGAAAAATTTGATTTAGAAATTCAAAATTTACAATCCAAGGTTCAAAGTCAAGAATCCCAAATTAAAAAGGTAAACAAAGAACTTCATGATTTGCAATTCCATGGAAGTAAGAAAACTCGTCAGAAACATACCTAGATTTTACAATTAGAAATTTTTTAAAAATCTTGAGCATGTTTTCTTCAATTGACACACTAAATATTATTAAGAAAAATTTTGCAGTATTATTTATAAAGATGAGTGAGCAAGAAAAAGGTGAATTACAAAGGGAATTTTTAGAAATTCATACAAAGTTAGGTGATTCTTCTTTAAAATATGAAATCAGATGCCAAATGGAAAAAAGAAAAGAGGAAATTATAAAGGAATATTTTATAAAATTTGGCAAACACATTTCTGGAGAATTGTAATTTTAGTTATCTAGTTACTTATGCAAGTAATCTAAATTCTAAAGTTTGATTCTGTTCCGATTTCGCTATATTATTAGATACACATTTTGAGGTTTGGTAATAATTTAACATACACCACTTTATAGGCAATTTTATTCAAAAAAAGATATTGAAATCAACGATCAATTCATTGTGTCAACAATGTAATCGGGGTATCAATATAGGAGATGAGATTGAAAGAATTGGTAATGGTGTGTGGACCCATGAAACATGCTTTGATAAAGGAAATAACGAAATTAAAAAAACTGATGATTCTGTAACAGAAGAATTTAATGAACATTTACTTGAATCAAAAATTAATCGAAGTAAATCTCTAAAGTGCT
>CAWTZT010000057.1:0-4277 GCA_963919845.1 Thaumarchaeota archaeon CSP1-1 | reverse complement strand
TGATTGTTGTATGTTGATAACTCCTGATTTTAATCGTTGGTTGGGCTTGAAGAATTGCTTCTAAGAAAGGAGTTACCTGTTCTTTCATTTCTGGATCTAGTTTCTTTGATAAAGATTCCATTATCATCTGTTTTTGAGAAATTGGTTCTGTAGCCACATTTTCTGCAAGTGTAATTTGTACCACATTTCCATTATCTACAATTTGTTGAATCATGTATTCAGTAACTTCGGCCATTAGCAAAAATTATACTAATTTGCATTTATCTCTACCTACTTTTTGTTAGAATCCTCAAAAATCAAATCTTAAGAAGTGTATGTAATTTTTTACAGACATTTTCATTTATCTTATTACTTTGTTTTTTATTCGTGGTAAGACACTATCTTAACAGAATAGACGATACTGCATCAAATGATGAATGGAGTTATATCTCACAACTTGGTTCTGATATAGAATTTAAAGATGTGATGGAAGTTAACCAAAGATACATAACTTTTGATAGACGATTACGTCGAAAAGTCAAACCGCCGAAAACAAAGCTAGAAGCAACAAAAGAAGGAATTCGTTGGGCTTTGGATGCAGCTGGAAATACTGGTCAATATATCAAATTTGTAAACATGACAATTGATAAGCGTCAAGCAGAAATTGATAAAATAAAAAAATTACAAAATAAATTTGATCATGAAATTGAGATGTTAAATTCTCATAAAATTAAAAAACTAAATAGTGACAATAAAAATTCTATAATACCTGATGCTCATACTGTTTCAGAATATTTAAATCAATTACTTCTTGAAAAACGTCTTACTCAGAATAATCTACAAAACTTACATGAAGATTTTTTATCGATTGATAACGAACTAACAATTCAAGAAAAACAGATAGAACAAGTTCAAAAACACATTAAAGCAAAAATTCTTGAAGGGATTAAAAATGAAACCCGCCTTACTACTCTTCAAGCAATTAAAATAATTAGAGTAGAACTAGAGTCTATCAGTCAACAATACGATGTAAGCCAATTATCCAGTGCAGTTGACACTGTTATTTCATCCAAAAATTCAAAATAAAATAAAAATCTATTTCTAAATTACTTTATCGATAGCTTTTCTATCATATGGTTTATAGATAATATCTGTAGCATTCATTTCTTTTAATTTCTTTTTTGTTTCTGGAGAAAAATCTGCTGTAACCATAATTACTTTTGCATTAGAATTTATTTCTCGAATTTTCTTCAAGGTGTAAAATCCATCATACTTTGGCATGATTACATCTAAAAAGATGATATCAGGATTAAGTTTCTTGAACAGTTCAAAGCCTTCTGAACCATCATGACCCTTCCCAACAACTTCTACTCCTTTATTTTCCAAATAATCTGAGAACAAATCAACTGCATCTGGGTCATCGTCAATTACCACTGCGGTGGCGTTTTTTTGCATCGGTGTCTTTCTAGGAGATTTTTTTTCAGAGAAAGAACTTTTATCTTTAATTATGATTTCTTTTCCTATTCTCCACATGAACTGACATAGGCTCAACATGTTTTTTGTAATTTCCTCAGAATTTGTTATAAGAGCTGAATCATCGCTAGCATGAATTCTTGATGTCTTTGAGGTATAACCTGACATTATTATTTGAGTAGAATTGCAGACTATTCTCCCTTGAGATGGTAACTGCGCAATTTTAAAATTATTTAATCCTAAATTCTTAACACATTCTGTTTTTGCAGCTCCATCTAATTCTGTCATTAATTTGATCAGAATTTTCCGTTTTTTAGCTCTCTTGAGTGCCTCAGGAATATCAGTATAATACATTCTAATTAGATCTGCAATTGAAGTTACTAAATACAATTCATCAGTTGTATCATCAATAATTTTTTTTATTTGATCATAAATGTTGTCTCTACCAGAAATTACTGTTAGTTTTGGTAAGTTAGCTTCTGCTTTTCGTCCTTTAAGATTTTCTAGTATTTCTATTAATCGTATATGATTTTTTTCCAGTCGCTGGATTTTATTTTTTTTCTTTTTTAGAATATCATCAAAAATTAATTTTGGTTCATTTGCAGAAAACAAAATAGGAGATGAAAGAGTTGATGTTACAAATCCTTGGTTCCTTAGTGTTTCTAAAATTTTGTAACCTTTAACTCTGTCAGTGTTTGTAAAATGACTAATTTCACTTACTTTTCCTGAACCCATTCTCAGTAAACCAACATAAACTCTAGCTTCGTCACCAGCTAATCCAAAATCTTTTAAAAGTGGAAGAGCTTCTTGCTCGTCTGGTATGAGGGTCTCTCCTGTTTCCATCACGAAATAAGATTTCATCTTTATCCATTTTTACCAGTGTATGAGTAAATCGAACAAAATTTTTCTGAATTTTTATTCGTTAACTATGGCTTTTTCAAAGGATTTTGGTTTTGATTTTTTCATAGATGGATTTTTGGGAATCTGAATAGAAAATATGGTTGGGTTATTTCTGACTGATATGGTGCCTCCATGCCTGTCTATGATGCTTTTACAACTAGGAAGGCCAAGACCTGTTCCAGTTTGTTTTGTGGTGAAAAGAGGTTCAAAAATCTTAGGAAGAACATTTTCTGGAATTCCTGGTCCAGAATCTTCAACCTCTATGATTACGTCATTTTCTTGATCCTTGATTCTGATTGAAATTTCACCATCCCCGTCCACTGCTTGACTAGCATTTTTTATCATATTGCTTAGAACCACTTCTAAACGATATGGGTCACATATTGCCGTAGCAGAATTTTTTGGCATGTTTACTTTGACTGATTTGGGAACATCTGTACTGAGTAATGCTGATTCTACTATACTAATAATTGAGCTTGATTCTATCCTTAACTCAGAAACATTTACGAAATCAAGAACATCTTCAATTTGATGAGACATTCTAGAAACTGCGCGTCCCACCATTGCAATCTGATGATCAATTTTTTCGTCCATATGTGGGCTCATTCTCAGATTCAATATTTCCATAGAATTTTTTATGACTGAAAGTGGATTTCTCAAATCATGAGCTAATCTACTTGCCAAGCTGCCAATCGAGGATAACCTTTCAGAATTTACCATTTCTTTATTTAATTTTTCAAGTTCTGAAGACATTGTATTGATATCTTGGCCAAGCTCGGAAATTTCATCATTTCCTTGAATCTTCATTTTGATAAAGTTTCCTTCTGCAATTTCAGTTGTTGCCTTTCTTAGTTTTGATAAAGGACTAGATATTGATTTTACTACAAGATAACGAATGCTCAAAGAAGCTGCAATGAACACATTAATTGCAATTAAAATTGACCAAGAAGTATTGTTTACCATAGTTTCAACCCGTTCTTGTTCATTTTCAACTTGTGGTTCAATAAAAGACCAGGCAGAATGTATTGCTTGATTTACAACCAATTGGTTATCATCAAATTCATCTTTTAATTGCATAATATCACTAGCACTTACTCCTCTGTTTTTGAGAGTTACCATCTTGTTAGACGTTGCAATAAAATCATTCCATCCATCAACTATAGTGTCACCATATTGTTTTGAATCTGGAATATTATCAATAACAATAGAATGCCGAGTGTAAGCCTCTGTGAATAATGCTTTAGCATTTTCCATTTCAAATAACTCAAATTCAATTTGTTCTTCTAGATCCTTTACCAATTTTCCATTTGAATTTTGCATCTCATCTTCAATTAACATAATTTCCATCGTAGTAGATGTAATTAACGAAGTGGCTAATTTCATATCCTTTAGGGTATCCAAAATTGGCATCGTTTCAGAGCTTAGGTCAAGAAAAGCCTCTTGAACTTGTTTGGTATTCAGTATGGCCATCATAGATACCATTCCAATTAGGCTGACTAGGAGTATTATTTCTAAGGAGAGTTTTGTCTTTATTTTCAATTTCTCCTCGCCTCTTCAATCATTTTTGAGAGTCTGGAGGTAGATATCTTAGAAGCTATCTCATCCGTCCAAATCTTAATCTGTTCTTGATTTCTCCTCGTCTCTCCAATCATTTTTGAGAGTCTGGAGGTAGTTATCTTAGAAGCTATCTCTTCTTTCCAAATATCAATCTGTTCCTGAACTGAATTAACACGAAATGTCCGATACTGAGTCATCATTCGCCAATATTTGTGCGTGATTTAACGATATAAGAAAAAGTTTGTAGTTCATTACAAACACAACATCATTAATTTCCACGACGTAAAGATTTCAGGTTTAACAGCAATGGCAGAAGTCTATACTAGAGTAATAGTAGTAATGGTATCAGTATTACTGTTAAGTTGGGG
>CAWTZT010000056.1:0-3085 GCA_963919845.1 Thaumarchaeota archaeon CSP1-1 | reverse complement strand
GTCAAGTTCTGTTAAACTACTAATTTGTGGAATCATTATTTGGGGTCTTGCATCAACTTTTTGCTTTTTTAATTCTAACATTGCTTCAAATACTGCTCTAATTTGCATTTCATAAATTTCAGGATATGTTATTCCAACTCTAACTCCTCTATGTCCCATCATTGGATTTATTTCTGCAAGATCTTTGGCTCTTTCTAGAATTTTTTTGGTTTCTGTTAAATCTTGATTTGAGTTTTGTTGTTCACTCTTGAAGATTTTATTCATTAATTCTTCTGGATTTGGAAGAAACTCATGAAGTGGAGGGTCAAGAAGCCGAATTGTAACTGTATATCCCTCCATTGCCTTTAGAATTTGTATAAAGTCACTTTTTTGTAATTCACCTAATTTTTTTAAGACTTGTTTTCGTTCAACAATTGATTTTGCCATAATCATTTCAACAAAAAGTCCAATTCTATCTTGTGCGTTAAACATTCTTTCTGTTCTACACAGTCCAATGCCTTGGGCACCATACATTCTTGCTAATTTTGCTGCCTCTGGAGTATCTGCATTTGCTCTTATTCCAATGTTTTTGGTTTTTTGCGCCCAATTCAAAATAGTTTTAAAATCCTCAGTAATTTTTGGTTCAATTGTAGGTACTTTGCCAATGAAAATTGCTCCACTACTTCCATCTACTGTAATTGTATCCCCCTCGTTTATCGTTCGACCATTTGCTTGACAGTTTTTTGCATCATAATCAATTTTTAACTCTGAACAACCTACCACGCAAGGCTTTCCCATTCCTCTTGCAACAACTGCAGCATGGGATGTTTTTCCTCCTCTGCTTGTTAAAATCGCTAATGATGAAAAGAAGGCTGGAACGTCTTCTGGTTTAGTTTCTTCTCTAACCAAAATTACCTTTGAACCACTTTCTCCCATTTCTACTGCCTTTTTAACATCAAAAACTACTATTCCACTTGCTGCACCTGGAGATGCAGCAATGCCTTGTGCAAGTTGAGCAAAGCCCTTTGCATTTTTATCAATAGTATTATGCAATAATTGTTCTAATTGCTCTGCTTGTAATCTAAGCAGGGCTCTTTCTTTAGTGATTAATTTTTCTTTAACCATGTCAACTGAACATTTTACCATAGCCATTGCATTCATCTTTGCAGCACGAGTTTGTAACAAGTAAAATCTTCCTTGTTCTACAGTAAATTCAATATCTTGTGGCTCTTGATAATGTTTTTCAAGATTTTTGCACGTATTGATTAATTGTTTATAGGAATCAGGCATTTCTATTTCCAACTGATCAACATGTTTTGGTGTTCTAACACCTGCTACCACATCTTCTCCTTGAGCATTAACTAAATAATCTCCAAAGATTTGTTTAGTACCATCTCCAGGATTTCTAGTAAATACAACACCTGTAGAACTATCATTACCCATATTTCCAAAGACCATTGTAACTACATTTACTGCAGTTCCATCTGCAATATCTTTAGTAATGTTGTTTTTTTCTCGATAAACAATTGCTCGTTCACCCATCCAACTACCAAACACAGCTTTGATAGCTAGTTCTAGTTGTTCATAGGGGTTAGTTGGAAATGTTCGTCCAGTGTGTTTCTCACAAATTTTTTTGTATTCAGAGACTACTTGGCGTAAAGATTTTTCATTTAATGCACTATCTGATTGAACTGCCTGATACTTTTTTGCATTATCTAATACTTCATCAAATTTTTTATCATCTACTCTAAATACTACCTTGCCAAATAATTGAACAAATCTCCTGTATGAATCCCAAGCAAATCTAGAATTGTTACTTTGTTTTGCTAAACCCTCTACAGTTTCATCATTTAATCCTAAATTTAGTATTGTATCCATCATTCCAGGCATAGAAATTGCAGCCCCTGATCTTACAGAAACAAGTAATGGTTTTTCTTTAGAATTCCATTTTTTACCAGTTTTTTTCTCTATTTTTGAAATGTTTTTCTTTACTTGGCCAATCAAGTTTGATGGAAGTTTTTTGTTATTTTCATAGTATTTTTTACAAACTTCAGTTGTTATCACAAATCCAGGTGGAACTGGAAGCTTTAGTCTTGTCATTTCGCATAGGCCTGCTCCTTTTCCGCCTAGCAGTTTCTTGTTTTTGCCGTCGCCTTCATTGTAAAAATAAACTTGTTTCATATTGATTTTCACAGTTTATCCAATCGAAAATAGGGTGTTTTAAAGCATTGCCTTGGCAAACTCTTCAATAATTTTCTTCCAATTTTTTGCCTTAACAATTCCACTGGCAACAAGAATTCCTTTGGATCCAAGATGAATTGATTTTGAAACGTCTTCTCCAGAAACAATACCTGCTCCGCATAAAAGTTTGGTTGAATTTTTAGCCATTTTTACAGCTGAAACAGCTTTGGTAATTAGATCCGGTCTTTCTTTTGATACTGCTTTACCTGACCCTATTAGTTCTGGTGGTTCAATTGCAATATAATCTGGATTGAACCTTGCATATTTTTTTGCCTCTGCAACATTTTTGACACATACCACCGAAGTCATTTTGAGTTTTTTTAATCTTGAAATTAATTGAACTATTTCTTCACTAAGAATACGATGTTCACTATGATTAATTAATGCACCATTTGCCCCTGATTTTTTTATCAGTTCTGGTATTACATAACCTGTTGTACTCCCAACTTTCTTGTCATCAACATGTTGAGCTAAAATTGGGACAGAGTATTTTGTCGTTTGAGATAATAGATGTTGAGGAGGAGATATTGCAATAATGATTTTGTACTTTCTAGAAATTTGTTCTACAGTTTTTACTAATTTTAGAATTTTATTACCTGAAATTTCATCATAATTTTTACAATTGATTATAAACAATTCCTGTTCCATCAATATTACCAATGGTATTATTTGTTATGGCTTTTTAGAATATTTAGATGGTATTATTATGTAAATTAGTAAATAACAATAAAAATGTGATTAGTCGCCAAATTCATTACCTTTAAGAGAATATTTCTTAGGAGGGATGTGCATCATAAATCCACAATGGTCACATCTTACGTATTCTGCAGAATTACCATCAATTGTATTGATTGATGCGTACTTG
>CAWTZT010000055.1:0-10545 GCA_963919845.1 Thaumarchaeota archaeon CSP1-1 | reverse complement strand
CGCCAAAGTTAGGAAATGAACTAGCTCTTGAACTTTCTGCTAAAGCTTGTGAAAATTTAGGCTATACACTTGGGAAAGAGGTTTCTTTGGGAGTAGATTTTGCTTCATCTACACAATGGAATGATGAAAAAAAGATGTATGTATATGAAAGAGCTGGTTTTGAAAATTCTCCTGAAAAACAAATTGAATTTGTATCTGAGATTATTGAAAAATACAAATTAATTTTTGTAGAGGATGCAGTACATGAAGAAGCATTTGAGGAAATGTCAGAATTGACATCAAAGTTTCCAAATACTCTTATCACAGGAGATGATCTAACGGTTACAAATAAAGAAATTCTCAAAAATGCAATTAAATTAAAATCATGTAATGCAGCAATTTTGAAAGTCAATCAAGCAGGAAGTTTGTATGATGCTTTAGAATTTGCTAATGAAGCTAACATGAACAAAATTAAATTGATAACTTCCCATAGATCAGGAGAATCAATTGATTCACATATTTCTCATATAGGAATTGGAACAAATTCAAAAATGCTCAAAGTTGGTATTGTTGGTGGTGAAAGAATAGCAAAATTAAATGAACTAATACGACTGTCAGAGCATGATTTAATACGTGGAATGGCACAAATTTAAAAACACAACATGAGTCAACAAAACAAAATTCAAGATATTAAGAAGATGATTCTTTCTACAGGAATTAGGGTTGGAACAGCTGTAAAAACTAAATTCATGGTACCATTCATCACCAAAGCAAGTCCTGAGGGCTTGTATATGCTTGATCTTGATATCACCCTCGCACGAATTCAAACTGCTGCTAAATTCATTAATAGAATGAATATTGAAAAAGTCATAGTCTGTTCAGGAAGAGAATATGCAAATACCCCAATTGAAAAATTCTGTGAAGTTACTGGTGCAACAAAAATGCTTGGTCGATTTATGCCTGGAACTCTAACAAATCCTTCATTACCTTATTACATTGAACCACAATTGGTTTTAATTTCTGATCCTCAAGTTGATTCCCAAGCTATTACCGAAGCTACAAATGCAGGTATTCCAGTTATTGGAATTTCAAACACAGATAATATTACATCCCAAATAGATCTTGTTATTCCTGCCAATAATAGAGGGAGAAAAGCACTTGCGACTGCATATTGGTTGTTGGCCAGAGAAATCTTAGTGGAAAAAGGTCAACTTAAGGGAGACGAATCTCTAAAGTATGAAATTGATGATTTTGAAACAAAAATCACTGAAGAGGAAATAAAATAATGCAGATTAGAACACCGGCCGTAGCCGGAATGTTCTATCCCAGTGAAACAAATGAATTAAAAAAAACTATTCACGATTGTTTTATGCATTCATTTGGTCCAAGAAAAATTCCTCCAACAGATTCTACCAAAAAAATCTTTGGGGTAATCTGTCCTCATGCAGGATATGTTTATTCTGGTCCAGTGGCCTGTCATTCACTTTATGCAATTTCAGCAAATCCTACAACATTATTCATTATAGTTGGTCCAAATCATTGGGGGATAGGATGTAATGTTGCTTCTATGAAAGATTGTATGTGGGAAACTCCTCTAGGAAATGTCGAAGTTGATTCTGAATCAGCATTAGAACTAGTTAATCACTCAAAAATAATAGAATTAGATTTATTTTCTCATACAAAAGAACATAGTCTTGAAGTACAGATTCCTATGTTACAAGAAGTGTATAAGAATAAATTCAAAATTCTTCCCATTACACTTATCGACCAAAGCAAACAATCAGCAATAGAAGTAGGAAATGCTATGGCAAAAATTTCTAAAAAAAAGAATGCAATGATTATTGGTTCATCAGATTTTACTCATTATGAAGAAAATGAATTTGCTCACAAACAAGATAAAGCGCTAATTGAACCAATTTTGGATTTGGATGTAGATAGATTTTACAAAGTATTAAACAAAAAGAAAATATCAGCTTGTGGTTATGGCGCAATAGCATCTACTATGATTGCTTGTAAAGAACTTGGTGCTACTAAAGGTGAATTGCTAAAGTATGCTACAAGTGGAGACATTACAGGCGATACAAGTTCTGTGGTAGGATACGGTTCAATTATTTTCGCTTGAAATCTATAGCTTCTGCTCCAGGCAAGGTAATCCTGTTTGGAGAGCATTTTGTTGTTTACGGAATTAAAGCTATTCTATGTGCTATTGACAAAAGAGTAAAGGTCACATCAAGCACAACAGAGAGTAATTCAATCGATATAAAATCAAATCTAGGCAGTATTAGCATTCCAAAATCTAAATCATTAGATGAGCTCAAGTCCCCTCTTTTGCCATTCATTTATCTTTCAAAAAAAATGATTTCTAGATTTGATCATCCGGGGGGAATTTCTGTAACAATTGATTCTTCAATACCTTCTGGAGTTGGTTTAGGTTCTTCTTCTGCTTGTTGTGTTGCTGCCGCAGCATCAATTTCTGGTTTGTTTAACCATTTTTCTAAAGATGAAATTGTAAATTTAGCTATAGAAGCAGAAAAAACAATTTTCAAAGATACTTCAGGAGCTGATTGCTCAGTATGTACATACGGTGGAATAATGGAATATGATAAAGAAAATGGTTTTAAAAAAATTGAATCGTCATTAAATTTTCCTCTAGTTATAGTTAATTCAGGAATTGTTCATTCAACTAACAAAGTAGTTAAAAAGGTAAATGAATTCAAGAAAAAAAATGAATTAATATTTTCATCATTATGTGAAAAAGAAACAGAATTAGTTAACAAAGTAATTCTATCTTTAAAAAATAATGATTTTACATCTCTTGGAAAGATTATGACACAAAATCAAGAGTATTTAGAAAAATTAGGTGTTTCAAATAATGTTTTAAAGAACATGATTGAAATTGCTAATAAGACATCTTTTGGTTCAAAAATTACCGGGGCCGGTTTGGGCGGATGTATAATTTCCTGTGTAGACGAATCTAACCTAAACCCTACTCTAAAAAATTTGCAGAGTAATAATTACGATTGTTTTCCTGTAAAAATTGATTCTAAGGGACTTGATACTTTTTAACTCACAGTTTATCGTGAACTAACATGTTACTAATCAAACTTGGCGGTTCAATAATCACAAATAAAGAAAAAGCATTATCTCCTAGAAGGAAAACAATTGATAATGTTATACGTAGTTTAAAAAAAATTAATGAACCTATGGTGGTTGTTCATGGAGGAGGATCATTTGGTCATTATTGGTCTGTTAAATTTGATATGCATACAAAACCTGCAAAATATGACATAAGAGGAATTTCTACTGTAAAAAATTCAATGGTAGAATTAAACAAAATAATTATCCAGTCATTTTTGAATAATAAATTAAATCCATACTCTCTACCTCCAACAGATTTTGTTAGTGGAAACAAACCAATTTTAAAAAAAATCAAAGAAATCAAAAAAATTGCTCAATCCAATCTAATTCCAATTACATATGGAGATGCATTATGGTATGGAGAGAAAAAATCCTACATTTTATCGGGAGATATCATTATGACAATGATTGCTAAAGTATTAAGACCAAGATTATCTATTTTTGTTCTTAACGTGGATGGATTGTATTCAGATATCAAAAAGAAGAAATTAATTTATGAGATCAAAGATGAACAACCATCCTTTTCCAAACCTACTACTGATGTAACTGGAGGAATGAAACGCAAAGTGCAGGAGGCTTCTAAAATTTCAAAAAATGGATTAAAAGTATTTTTTGTTAATGGAAACAAGCCAGAAAGAATTATCAATGCAGTAAAAAGAAACAAGTTTGAAGGTACCCTGTTTAGAGGATAAAACAATGGTAGAGGAATACATTATTCTAGTTGATAAAAACGACAACCCGATAGGTCATGAAGAGAAAGTAAAATGTCACTTACCTAATGGAAAGCTACATCGTGCGTTTACTGCACTGCTATTTGATAAACAAAGTAACCTTGTTTTAACTAAAAGAAGTACTAGCAAAATGTTGTGGCCAGGTGATTGGGATGGAACTGTTGCTAGTCATCCAAGAGAATCTGAAACTTATGTTTCATCTGCAGAGAGAAGAATGCCTGAAGAGGTAGGCATTTCTTGCAATTTTGATTATTTGTTTAAGTTCGAATATCATGTACCTTACAAAGATTTAGGTTCAGAAAATGAGATTTGTGGAACAGTTCTAGGAATTGTTGATAAATCATTAAAATTTAACTTTGTTGAGGATGAAATATCCGAAATAAAATGGATTTCAGCTAATGAATTAAGAGATGAACTTGAGAAAAATCCTACGAGTTACTGTCCATGGATGATTATTGCTCTTTATCTTTTACCTTCGTCTGAGAAATCAATGTTGACTAAATACCAATCAATAATATCAGAATGGACTAAACCTGAAATAAAAAAATCATTAGAAGAATCAATAAAATATAATTTTCCAGATAATAATTGGAGGTTAGTTAACTAATGGTTTCAAAGAATCTTTCAAAAAATGCAAACACCTTAAACCGTTATCTAGTAAAAAAACTTAAAGGAAAACCATTACCTCTGTACAATGCTGCATCATATCTTATTATGAGTGGAGGAAAACGTCTTAGACCATTTATGGTTTTAAAAAGTTGTGAAATTTTTGGTGGAAAATTAAAAGATGCACTTCCAGCTGCAAGTGCAATTGAAATGATTCACAATTTTACTCTAGTTCATGATGATATAATGGATAATGATGAATTGCGTCATGGTGTTCCAACTGTTCACAGAAAATTTGGAATGCCAGTAGCTATTTTAGCTGGGGATGTATTGTTTTCAAAAGCTTTTCAAATAATTTCCAATTCAGATTTATCTGCAAATTCTTCAACTCAATTAGTTTCTAAATTAGCAAAAGCATGTGTAGATGTATGTGAAGGCCAGCTTCATGATATAAAAATGGCTGAAGAAAAAAAAATTCCTTCACAAGCAGATTATATAAAAATGATAGAAAAAAAAACTGCTGCACTTTTTGATGTTTCCTGCTCTATGGGAGCAATATGTGCTAAAGCAAAACAAAAAGATATTTCAAAACTATCATCTTTTGGTAGAAATCTTGGAATTGCATTCCAAATTACTGATGACCTAATTGGAGTTATGGGAGATCCTAAAGTTACAAAAAAACCCGTTGGAAATGATTTACGTGAAGGAAAAAAATCACTACCGATAGTTCTTGCAATAAACAAATCCAAGGGAAATGATAAAAAAATTATTTTAAAGGCCTTTGGAAACTCTCGTGCTTCAAAAAAGGATATAGAAAAAGCAGTTGAGGTAATTCGTTCTATAGGAATTGAAAAAATCGTAAGAAAACAGGCTCTTTTATATGCAGAAAAAGCCAAAAAATCCCTTAATAGTTACTCTGGTTCTGCAAAAAAAGAGCTAATTTCCCTCTTGGATTTTGTGGTAAAAAGGAGTTTGTAACTTGGATGACGAATTAAAAAAGGAGATTAGAAAACTAGCATTACAAAATGCTTTTCAACATGATGGTAAAACAAATGAAAAAGTAGTTTTATCAAAAATTTTAGGAAGTAGACCTGAACAACGAAAAAATGTTCCAGAAATAATGGAAATCTGTGTACCAATTGTTAATGAAATTAATTCATTTACAATGAGTCAAATAACATCTGAAATAGAAAATAACTTTCCAGATATTTTATCACCTAAAGAAAAACCAGTTCGAGAAGAACAAACTTTTCCACCATTAGAGGGAGCTCAAAAAGGTAACGTTGTTACTCGTTTCACTCCAGAACCAAATGGGTATCCACACATTGGTCATGCAAAGGCTGCTATAATTAATGAAGAATATTCTAAAATGTATGATGGTAAAGTCTTTTTAAGATATGATGATACAAATCCAGAAAATGAACGAATGGAGTATTACGCGGCAATTAAAGTTGGATTAGATTGGCTTGGAATCAAATATCATAAAATAAAAAATACTTCAGATGATATGGAAATTATTTATCAAAAAGGAAAAGAAATCATAGAATCTAATTCGGCATATGTTTGTAAATGTAAGCGTGATAAGATTAGTAAAAATAGACGAGAGATGATTGCTTGTAAGTGTAGTCAAGGTGATCAAAAACAAAATGAAGAAAGATGGAAATACATGTTTGATAAATACAATCCTGGAGAAGCTGTTGTTAGATTTCGTGGTGACATGAAATCTGATAATACCGTAATGCGTGATCCGGTATTATTTAGAATCATTTGTGAAAAACATCCTTTACTTGGTGAAAAGTACCGTGTTTGGCCAAACTACGATTTTGCAGTAGCTGTTGAAGACAGTATGGATGGAATCACACATGCCTTAAGAAGTAAAGAGTATGAACTTAGAAACGAACTATATGATTCAATCCTAGATGCCCTTAAAATGAGAAAACCCAAAGTTATAGAATTTTCTAGATTGGATTTCAAAGGAATGCCTGTTTCAAAAAGAATTATCAAACCTTTGATTGAAAATGGAAAGATTTCATGGTATGATGACCCACGATTACCTACACTAGAGGGTTTGAAAAAACGAGGATTCACGCCTGGGGCTATAAGGAAATTTGTTTTTTCACTTGGTTTTACAAAATCAAATACTCTTGCCCCCTTTGATGCCTTAGAGGCATTTAACAGGAAAATAGTTGATCCAATCAGTATCCGATTGTATATGGTAAAAAATCCAAAAAAATTGAATGTTAAAAATTTGCCATCTAGTTTTGTTGAATTACCTAACCATCCAACAAAAGAAATGGGAAAAAGAAAAGTCGAGATAGATGAAAATCTTTTTCTTTCTTATGATGATACTAAAGGACTTTCAGCTGGAACTCATTTGCGTTTAATGGGATTAGGAAATGTGAAAATTACCAAAACTGATCCCAACTTGGAAGGAGAATTTATTGATGATGATGTAAATGTGGATTACCAAAAAATTCAATGGATACCACAGAAAAAATCTCATAAAATAAAAATTTTAATTCCTAAACAATTGTTTATTGATGAAAATTTCAATGAGGATAGTCTAGAAGAATTAGAAGTGTTTACAGAACCTTACTATTTAGAATTAAAAGACGATACTGAAATTCAATTTGTTAGATTTGGTTATTGTAGAAAAGATTCAGCAAATCAAGCTATCTTTACCCATAAGTGAGTTTGAATGAAAATAGTACGATTTTATAATTCAGGTAAGGAATCTTTTGGGCTGCTAAAGGATGATCATTTAGCAACCAGAGAACAAATTACATATGAAACTGGAATACCACTCCCAATTAGCATCAAAGATTTTCTTTTTGATGGATGGTATGATGAAATAAAAGAAAATTTATCAGAAATATCCTTCAAAGATAGTTTAGCAAATTCAAAAATTCTTGCTCCAATTCCTAATCCTCCAAAGATAATTTGTTTGGCATTTAATTACATTGATCATGCTCAAGAGCAAAAACAACAACCACCAAGTGAACCAGTGATATTCATTAAACCAAGAACAGCATTAACAGGAAATGAATCGGATATCATATGTCCAAAGTATGTTACCAAACTTGATTATGAAGTCGAACTTGCTCTTATAATTGGAAAACAATGCAAAAATCTTGATGAATCAGATGTAATGAATTCAATTTTTGGTTATATGGTTTTTAATGATGTATCTGCTCGAGATATTCAATTTCAAGATAAGCAATTTACTCGTGGAAAAGCATTTGATACCTTTGCGCCATGTGGTCCTTGGATTACTACTTCTGATGAGATATCAGAGCCTCAAAATCTTAAATTGGTGACTAAAATTAATGGTGAAATGAAACAAAATTCTTCAACATCAAAAATGTTTCTAAAGATTCCAGAAATTGTTTCAAAATTAAGTAAAGTTATGACATTAGAAAAAGGCGATATTATTTCAACAGGAACACCTGAAGGAGTCGCTCTAAACTCTCCTAATGGAAAATATCTTGAAGATGGAGATGTAATTGAAATGGAAATTGAAAAACTAGGTAAATTAAAAAATACTGTTAAATTTTTAGAGTAATAAATAATTTAAAAAACTTTTTTCATCAAAAAAAATGATAATTTTTTTTCTAAACCTTCATGATTTGGAAGTGATTCTAGCTTTGTTAGAATTTGGATGCGTTTGTAATTTTTTATAAAAGCAAAATTTTGAATATATAAAAGAATTTTGTATAAAATTTCAGATGTTCCTGAAACTAATGTTATCATTAAAGTTTTTTCAAAATGTTCAGAATCTGTCAGAATTGCTAACCCATCTAAAGTTTCATTTTTTTCTAAAATCAAAATTTTTTCTTCATTAATTAAAGTAGAAATAATATCACTAGAAAATGGAATCAATTTCCAAGATTTAACATAGTCTGAAGTTAATTTGTTAATATGGTTAAGAATTTTATTTTCATCACTTGCAAATTTCACATCATTTGTTGATACATTTTTCTTAGGTAATAGAGTGTAAAAATCCCATTTTGTTTCTTTCTTATAATTCAAGTTTTCAGCAAGTTTAATTGAATTTTCGTTTGTACTTTCAATTAACATCTTGGATATTTTACAATTATTTTTTTTTGCAATGATTTCGGAATGTTTTACTAAATTTTTTGCTAATCCTTTTCTTCTTAGATTTTTTTTAACACGAATACCTTCAATCCATAACTGTTCATTTCCCAAGAATGAGGAATGGCAAATTGCGACAGGAGTTTTCTCTATTATTACAACTAGTAGATTTCCCTCAGAAAACCAGTGATCCCAAACATCAGAAATGTAATCTCCCCAAGAAAAAGTATTTTTGCAAAATTTAAGAACTGAATTTTTATCAGAAGATACTGCCTTTCTTATTTCCACAGCTAACTAAATTTAGTAAAACTATTAAGATTAGTCAATTATGAACGATGTATGGGAAAGATATTGGTATGTAAAACTTCTGAAATTCCTGCTGGAAAATTACATAAAGCCTCAGTTGATGGAAAGGAAGTATTAGTTGTTAATGTAGGAGGGAATTATTTTGCCATGGATGATACTTGTACTCATTCAGGTTCGAGTCTATCAGAAGGGGAACTTGAAGGTTCTACTGTGACTTGTGGGTGGCATGGAGCCAAATTTGATTGTAAAACTGGAAAACTTGAGAAATTTCCCGCCAAGATAAATGATTTAAAATCATATAATGTAATAATTGAATCTGATGACATCTTCATAGAGGCATAAATTAAATTATCTTCTACAAGAGTATGTGTGATGATGATGGCAGAAACTAAATCTAAAAATGAAGAATCATTGAACACTGCTTTTGAAACATTAAATCAGATTGCAACAAATCCTTCAACTCCAAAAAATATTAGAAAAACTATTTCGGATCTAGCAAATGATCTTAAAAGCGAAGAATATTCTATGTCAGTGCGCGCATCTAATGCAATTAGTATGTTAGATGACATAACTCAAGACCCAAACATGCCATCATATGTTAGAGTTACATTATGGCAAGCAGTTTCAACGCTAGAAGGAATAAGAGAATAGTTTTCATGATAATTAATTACAATAATGAAATTAGAAGAATATTTACAAACCCTCCCTAGTTCTATCCTTTCAGGAAATGAAGTCCAACTTCCGGACAGTTCTTTTAGAGAAATTTTTGAATTTGTTAATTTATCAAATGAAGATGTATTTTATCATCTAGGTTGTGGAAATGGTAAAGGTCTTACAATAGCTTTAGAAGAATATGAAGTCAATAAAGCCATTGGAATTGATAATGATTCTAAAAAAATTAAAATGGCAAAAAAAATGATAGATGAAAAAAATCTAGAAAATTGTTATGTTAATTGTAAGAATGTAATTGATGCAGAATTTGATGATGCAACAGTTATTCTTTTTTGGTTTACAGATATTAATATCATCGAAAAAATGTTGAGAAAATTTGAAAAGCTAAAAAAAGGAACAAAAATAGTAACAATTTGGGGGCCTCTTCCAGGTTGCCTCCCCAATAAAGTTGATTTTCCATATATCATAAACCAGGTTCCATTTGTACTTGCAAAAGATCTAAAAGAACAATTGCTTGCAATTTTTGGTTCAAAATGTGTCGATTTTGTAAATGCATGGGAATTTGCTGAAAGATATACTAAAGCAATTGGTTCTCCTGAAGCTGGAAATGATAGATTCCTGACAATTTTGCAATCTCTTGTAATATGGATTAATGCAAAAAATTTGGGGGTGGCATGCACAGATGAAATTCCGCCTGCAATAAAAAATTACATGGGTATTTTACGAAACTTTTTTAATATAGAAGTGGAACATCTTTTAAAATAAATTCTTAGTCAACTTTTTATTTTGAATTAACTTATGATAACATATGCCTGAAAGAATGTACATCAATGTATCTGCTATTGATTACGACAACACCTCTAAAGTAATCAATTCTACTCTTACCTTATTAGAAGAAATGGTACATGCCGAAGATGGTTTTGTAATAACTGATTCTGAATTTGCCTTTGGTTGGCACTTTTACGTTGTAGGTGTGAATAAGGAATTGATTCAAAAATTAGCTGATCAAATGGGATCTGAT
>CAWTZT010000054.1:0-7188 GCA_963919845.1 Thaumarchaeota archaeon CSP1-1 | reverse complement strand
ATCTATTCCAAAAACTATCAGAAATACTAACACTCGATGATGGAACCGTCACTACATCCATTAACCACTTCCATAAGCTATCAGAAACACTATCACTTGATGATAGCACTGTAACCACTTCCATTAACCACTTCCAAAAACTAACAGAAATACTATCACTCGATGATGGAACCGTCACTACATCCATTAATCACTTCCAAAAACTAACAGAAATACTACCACTCGACGATGGCACTGTTACTGCTGTAGCAGGTCAATTCCAAAAACTATCAGAAACTCTATCACTTGATGATGGTACTGTAGCCACATCCATTAATCACTTCCAAAAACTAACAGAAACACTACCACTCGATGATGGAACCGTTACTGCTGTAGACGGTCAACTTCAAAAGCTATCAGAAACTCTACTATTAGATGATGATAACATCCCTAGCAGATTACTGAATTTACAAGAAACATTAACAATTGTTGATAATGTATTAGCAACTGATGGACAGATCAAACGTATTAAAGAAATTATATCAATAACTGATAATGTTAAAGCAACTGAAGGTCAAATTCAAAGATTACAAGAGGATCTTTTCCTAGGTGATGATGTTACATCCACTGAAGGACAAATACTACATCTTCAAGAAATAATACCTTTAGTAGATGTTAGTACACTTACTGAAGGACAAATCCAAAGACTAAAAGAAATCTTACCTATTTCTGATAAAATCAATACTCCTCCAGTTCTGGATCCAATAGGTAATAAAATGGTAAATGAACTAAGTTTACTTACATTTACGGCTACAGCTACAGATTCACAATCACCACCTCAAATACTCACATTTTCTCTATCTGGTGCTCCACCTGGATCATCAATTACTCCCTTAACTGGAGTCTTTACTTGGATACCTACAGAAGCTCAAGGTCCAGGAACATACATCTTTGATGTAGTCGTTTCAGACGGTTCACTTACCGATAGTGAAACCATCAAAGTAGTTGTAAAGGAAGTTATCACTCCACCTCCACCTCCACCTCCACCACCCGGAGGTGGCGGCGGCGGCGGCGGAGGCGGCGGAGCTAGGTTAGCTAGTGGATTTGGTGGCAACATAACATATGCTGTAAGATTATACGAAATTTCTTACGACGTATGTGATAAAAACTTGGTAACAATAATTGCTGGTAGTGATAAAAGAGTAAGTACACCATTTGTTAAAATAAGAAGTATAGAAACTGGAGTTTATCCTGCTAAATTAGTTGTTCCACAACCATTTACCGAATTAAACAAAGTCTCATCAATTAGTAAATATGTCTACGAAGCACCATTGACTTCTAAAGATGAATTCTTCATAGTATCAGCACAATTACTTGATGGCAGAAGGTCAGCCGAAGCCTCTTACAGCGTCAATATTTATGGTTGTAAAGATACAATTGTAATTACAAAGTTTGAAGACTTTGATACAAGAATTTCTGAACCTACTTTCGATCCCAATCGTCCACAAGTATTTGACGTAAAGTATCAAATAGGAAATGATCCTTTGCAAATTTCACTAGAAACTCCAGGCCTATTTGTTACAGGTGATGTACCTATTACTGTTTCAGGAATAGTTTACTCTACTTCCCAACCCACAAGAGCTGAACTAAGAACAATAACCGCAGGAGGCTTGGCTAGTGAATATGCGGCAATAGTGATGAATATAGAACCTCTTAATGTTGAGAATGCTTATCGTGTCTCAGCAGAAATACCAATTCACTTTATGCAATCACCTGGTATTACATTTTGGATTCAGGCAATTAACGAAAAAGAGCTAATACAAGAATCTAAAAAACAAACCATAGGAGTAAAAAGTGGAGGAGGACTTGATATCAAAATTGAACTCGATTCTATGCCAAACCATGCTCAAGGTACTATCTATAATCCAATTGCATATATTTTCTCAAAAAACCAGCCAATATTGGGTTCAGTATCATTATTGGCAAACAACCAAATCGTGTATACCTCACCTGAACAAATATTCGATTCAGAGAATCCAGCGGTACTTCTTGAATGGAATATACCCAAATTAAAATATTATTCAGATATTTCTAATACACATGAAACCATAAAACAGACGTCAGAGAATTCTGACATCTTGAAATCAGTAGGTAAAGCTATCACCTCTTTCTTTGATTGGTTGATGGGGAACTCAGCTCAAGCTCAAGAAGATAACTTTGACATTAACAGAATAGTACCAACTATATCAGGAAATGTACTAAGTTACCAAATTAGTGCACGCCTAAACGTTTACGATGAAGTATTAGCAACCACTTCAACTACACTCAATACATTCCCTTCAACACGCTCTTCAACAATATCTGATCCAGTTGATGTCTATTCAATGAAAGACAACTTAGGAAATGATGTAGCAAACGCCATTCTTCTTTATTCTTCATACAAAGGTGATACTAATTTCCACTATAGGGTAATTTCTCCAGATGGCATTTGTTTTGTTGGTCAATCAGATCAATGTATCGTAAATGAATCAACAGTAGCTCTGAAAGGAAATATGAAAAGTGTAGACATCCAGGGTCAAATCTTTAGAATAAAATATTCTGGTCCAGAAAATCCACTTGAAAGATTCACTATTTCATCAATTGATCCAATTACTGGAAAGTGGGATATTACTTTGGAATCTTCAGATGGTACTGTGATTTCAAAAAATAATTCTGATAACGTTCAAGTAAAAATAAAATATAAAGCTCATGAAGACAAAATAGTTACAACAGCTTCTGATTAGATTTAAGGAAAAGCTACTGCTTTTGAAAGATACAAATCGATTTCTGAAATTTTAATTCGTTCTTGTTCCATTGAATCCCTTTTTCTTACGGTTACTGTCTCATCATCCAAAGTCTGATGATCAATGGTAATTGCCAAAGGTGCTCCAATCTCATCTAATCTTCTATACCTTCTACCAATTGCACCTGAATGATCCAAAAATACATCATACCGAGTTTTCAAGCCTGCAAAAACTTCATCTGTTTTTTCTTTTAAACCATCTTTTTTTACTAATGATAAAATTCCAACATGAATAGGAGACAAATATGGTTTTAGTGAAAGTACAGTTCTTTCATTATCTTTGTCATCTCTTAGAGAATGTTCAAGGATAGAATAAAGACTTCTATCAATCCCCATTGAAATTTCAAAAACGTGTGGTAGAACCTTTTTATCATCATCCATGACTTCAAAATTTTCCTTGCTCTTGTTTGAATGACTTTTTAAATCATAATCAGATCGATAATTACAAGCAACAAGTTCGAGCCATCCAATACTTGTTTCTACTTCAAAATCAAATGCAACTTCTGCATAGAATGCTTTTTCTTTATCTCCAAGCTTTCTAAATCGACTTTTAGACAAATCAATTCCAGTTTTTTCATAAAAATCTGTTAGTATTGCCAAATAGTATGCAACAAACTTGTTTGGTAATGTACCAGATTCTACTGCTTCCTTGCATGTCATCTTTTGAAGCTTATCATCAATTAGGATTTGAATTTCAGTTTGTTGAACATCTAAGAATTTTTCTAATTCATTTAGTTTTTCTGGATTACAAAAAACTTCAATTTCTGCTTGATAGAACTCTCTTAATCTTAAAAGACTCTGTCGAGGTGCAATCTCATTTCGAAAACTTTTTCCTATCTGAGCTATTCCAAGAGGAAGCTTCCCTCTCATTATTTTAAACAGTCTAGGAAAATCCACAAAAATAGATTGGCATGTCTCTGGTCTAAGATAAGCTGCTACGCCTTCTGGACCTATTCCAACTTTAAACATCATGTTAAATTTTCGGGTGTTTTCAAAATCTCCAGTACATTTAGGGCATTTAACATTCTTTTCTGAAATTACTTTATCAAATTCTTCTAATCCAGCACTTTCTGGAATTTCTACTTTGACAGAGTCAGCAATTAACTTATCAGCTCGAAATGTAGAATTACACTTTTTGCATTTTACTATTGGATCTGCAAAGCTTGAAAGGTGTCCAGATGCTTCAAATACAGACTGTGACATTATTTGAGATCCATCAATTTCAAGCATCCTATCCCGTCTGACTAGTTCACGTCTCCAAAGTTCAATGAATTTATTTTTTAAACTTACACCTGCTGGACCATATTCCCAAAAACCAGCTTGAGCATCAGAATATACTTCACAACTAGGGAAATAAAATCCACGCTCTAGCGCTAATTTCATTATATCTTCATAATTCATATTTACACACATCTAATGACAAAACAATAATCTTACTATGCCAGTTGTTTTGCTTTTTTAATATTGCCAAAATCATCTCGCTTGTCATCTATGGGAGTTTCTAAAATCAATGGAATTTTTTTCTTATTCATGAATTTTACAATTTTGCTTAATCCATTTTCTCCTATTAGACCTAGTCCAATATGATAATGTCTATCTAAATTGCAACCTAATTCCCCCTTAGAGTCATTAAGATGAACAATCTTTAGATGTTCAAAACCAATGGCATCATCAAATTTCTTGAGAGTTTTAGAAACTGCACTATCACTTTTAAGATCATATCCTGCTGCAAAGGCATGGCATGTATCAAAGCATATACCAAATCTTTTTTTTGGTTTTAACTGAGAAAAAATTAAAGATAATTGTTCAAAATCAGAGCCAACTGAATTTTTTTGTCCAGCAGTATTCTCTAACAAAATGGTTACATCGTTTTTTACTTCGCCTGCTTTTGTAAATGCTTTAACTAGTCGATTAATACCTTTTTCTTCTCCTGTACCTAAATGACTACCAAGATGAGCAACAAGATATGGAATTCCAAGTATACCACATCTTTGAACCTCTTTGACAAGTGTATTTACAGATTTTTCATATGAATCCTTAGATGGTGAAGCAAGATTTGGCAAGTAAGGCATATGAGCAGTGATTGCAAATCTATCTATTTTGCTTTCAGCAAGTTTTTCTTTAAATCTTTTAAGATCATCTTCTGAAAGGTCTTTTACATTCCAGCTTCTAGGACTTCGTGTAAAAATTTGGAAAGCAGAACAAGATCTTTCAACTGCATTATCAACAGCTTTGTCAATTGAACCAGAAATAGATACATGACAACCTATTTTCATATGAAACGACTCGATCAAGCATAATTTAAATGAGTAGCGTTTTTTTGCAATTTTCTAAAAATTATGGAGATCCAAATTTTTAAGATGAAGTAATGATTATTTTATTACATGTTAAACCTAGGTACAGATGAGATAGCAAAATATCCTTTTCTAGCAGAAGCTGGTCAATATCTAAGAGATAAAGGATTTACTCTTGACCAATTTGGAACAGATCCAGACTTAGAACCAATAATAGATAAAGCCTTTAAGAGAATCGAAACAGCAGCCACAGGAAAAATTTACCGTTCAGAAATTACAAATCTTGAAGAACTAGATTTAGAAGTATTTTCTTTCCTCATCGCTGTAATCTTGCTCAAATTAAGTGGGATGCACACTCTGATCAAACGATTTTCTCTATCAGAAGCAAGACGAGCTGAGAAATATCTTGTAAAAGATTTAGCTGATATTTCAAACAAAACAAAAGAAGAGTTAGCAATTAAAATAATTAAAGAGCTTTTTTCAGTGAACGTACAAAAAAAAGATGATTATTTTATAATTCCTGTTTCAGATTACCTAAAACATTCTGTATTTTTCCATGAAAAAGAATGGAAACTTATTAACAGACATATAGAGAATGGCAAAGTTTACTTGACTTCACGTGAAGCAGTTAGATTAATTCGAAAAGAACTTGATAGTTATATCAGCTCAAAAATTAAATCGGTTAATACCCCAACAATGGTAGAGACATTTCAAAAGCCAGTTGATAAACTCATTAGATTGGCAAAAAAATTTTCTGTTTCTAGAGTAGAATCAACTGAATATCCTCCTTGTATCAAACATGCAATAGATGTACTTGACAAAGGTGAAAATTTACCTCATTCTGGAAGATTCTTACTTGGAACTTATCTATTAGGAATAGGACAAACTGTAGAACAAATAGCACCACTATTTAAAAACGCACCAGATTATAACGAGAAAATTACAGTTTATCAATTAAATCATCTCTCCGGAAGGTCAGGGAGCGGAACTGGATACAAATGCCCTTCATGTGACAAAGTAAAAAGTAATGATAATTGTTATGTGACATCTGATTGTGATGGTATAATTAATCCTCTTCAATTTAAAAAATTAAAGACTCTAAATGCATGAAAAAGATCTACAATTACTGGAGAATACATTCAAAAAATATTATTTTGATCACTTTGATCTAATACAAGTACCGAAAAGAACTTCAGAACGAGAGTTTGGTTATCAAAAATTTAATTCTGGAATGAATAGACACCTACCAATAAAATCAAATGAAGAATTACGGCTTATGCTAATAACAAACATTCCATCAGATGTTTATTGTTCAAATGCATATTATTCATTTCCACAATTACCAATGAATGAAAAAGATTGGAAGGAGGCTGATTTAATTTTTGATGTTGATGCTAAGGACCTACATCTAGATTGTAGAAAAAAACATTCATGCATAAAATGTCTTTCATGTGGTGAGGTTTCTACTTTACAAAAAACTTGTCCTAAATGTCAATCTAAAAAACTTGATGAAAAATCTTTTACTTGTTTAGCTTGTATTTCAGCTGCAAAGAACGAAATAACAAAACTTATTGAAATACTTACAACTGATCTTGATGTAAAAAAAGAAAATATTCAGGTTTATTTTTCTGGAAATGAAGGCTTTCATGTTCATGTCCTTGATTCACATTTTCAAGAATTAGGATCTCGAGAAAGATCAGAATTAGTTGATTATCTAATGTTTCGAGGAGCTATACCAGAAACATTTGGCATGAAAAAGTTTAAGCCACAAAGATCTTCATTTCCAGAAATTGATGAAGGAGGTTGGCGAGGAAGAGTTTCAAAACAAATTTTTGGTTCAAAATCAAAAAGATCAAAAGTAATTACTGAAATTATATCCAAAGGTTATCCTTCATTTCAATATAATCTGGATAGCATGAAGGATATACTTGGAGTAAAAATTGATCCAAGCGTAACTATGGATATTCATAGAATTTTTAGACTACCAGGTTCTCTTAATAGCAAAAGTGGTTTAACCAAAATATTATGCAAAGATTTAGAAAAATTTAATCCATTTTTAGATGGTTGTTTTAT
>CAWTZT010000053.1:0-3219 GCA_963919845.1 Thaumarchaeota archaeon CSP1-1 | reverse complement strand
GAAATATCGCCTTTGTAGAATGGGTTTTGTGTAAAGTCAAGTTCTATTTCTGACTTGATGCCTTCAGAATCATCTTCACACAAATAATCTCCACGTCCAATATCATCTACTTTAACATCTTTTAGGGAAAGACCAACTCTGGCAGGAGATATTGCTTCATTGACTGTTTCATCGTGCATTTGGATTGATTTTACAACAACATCTTTTCCACTTGGTAGCAATTTTAAAGTGTCATATTGTTTTATTTTTCCCTGAATTACTTTTCCTAATACTACTGTCCCAACACCTTTAACATCAAAACAATGATCAATTACGATTTTAGTTTTGCCTTCTTTTGACATTGGGGGTAGTTTGTTAATTTCTTGTTTTATATCTGATGAGCGAACCCTTTTGTATCGTTCTAATACTGTACCTTTAATCATAGAATTCAATCTAGTTTCATCAACTTCATATGTATGACTAATAATTCCAGCTTTTTTCTTTAGTAAATCAAGTGCAACAATTTGTTCTCCTGTAAACTTGTCTAATGAACCAAAGTAAAATATGACATATTCAGCCAAGTTAATCGACTGAAGTAGAGGTTGAATTTTGTCTGGGAACCCATTTGGTATTACCCATGTTCTAATTATATCAGAGTCTTTACGATCAAATAATGTCAAGTCGGTAGCAGTACCTTTTTTTCCAAAATCATTTGCGATGGTCTGCTCTCCTAAAACTACGAAATTAATTGATTTTACCATATTTTTATGCAAAATTGATGTCGTTAAGTTTGTTTTGAAAATTTGAAATAAAAGAGAAAGAAGGAATTTAGATTAATACTGAAAGAGGCTTTTTCTTGTACCTCTTTTTTTCAAGTGTCTCTTCTTCATTTACACCTTGAAGTTTATCTTCTTCGTATGGCATTTTCTTTCAATTACCCACTCTCTAAGAGGATCTATGTGCTCCTGTATCTGATTTTTTTTACCTCGTGATCAGTTTTATGCAAATTTAGGAACAAATCATGAATTTACGGGAATGATTTTAGGGCTAGGGCATAGCTTGCAAAACGATGGTTTTTTGGAAAAACCCGTGTTTGTGAGTATTTTAGTATTGTTTTCCCTACTGAGCCATTCAATCCAAGAGGGTTTTTTACTGAACCGTCTTTATGAGATTGATTTAGAACCTCATCTGTTGGGCTATAAAAATTCCTTATCTTGGTTTTAACAATTTTTTTCATTGCTGAGCCATATTTTTTTGGATGTGCAGCATTACTTTCTATTGAAGCGCCAAAAAAATAAACTCCTTCAATAATGTCAAGTGAGGAGGATCTTTTTGATAATTTTTGTATGCAGCTAACGATTATTTCTGTGCCAAGAGAATGTCCAATCAATCTGATTTTGGTCATAGGACTTTGTTTTTTGAAATCAATTATGAATTTTGCAAGATTGTTTCCATTTTGTTTAGCTATTCTTTGACCCACTCGTAAAGCTTTTAGAGCAGTTTTGTTGATATGTGCGCCCTTTGTATTAGAATCATAACTAAAACCTATAACAGGATGAACATAACCAAGTTTTTTTAATCGTCGTTTTGCAATAAGAAATTTTTTTAGTGCTGCAGATTTATCGTTACGCAATCCATGTATCATAATGGTAATTTCTTTTTTCCCTGAAAGCTTGTTAAAAGAATTTTGTGGATAAAAATAGTATGAAGTGTTTTTTAATTTATTCCCATTTGATAGATCATAGTATCCACGAGTTGAAATTCTTGGAATTGTGAATGTATTTTTCAATTTAGTCTTGGTGCCCTAATTTTTGTTTGTGTTTTTCAATATCAGATTCTTCTACTTTTGCAAATATTGGAGATACAGTTCCAATTTTATGTCCTTCCTTAATTGAAAGTTCAGAAAGAGAATCCCAAGTCTGTTCTTTAATTTTAGATGACATGCCAAGTTGTGTCCAAATTTTTTCAGCAGATTCTGGAATAAATGGATAAAGAGCAATGGCTAGACTCCTAACTGCATTTACAGAAAGATAAACACAGGTATTTGTTCCAGCTCCTTTCTTCCATGGTTCTTTATGCTGAAAATATTTGTTAAAGTGAGCAGAGAATTCCATAATTTTTTTCAATGCTCTATCCAAATGGTTTTCTTCAAGCAAAATTCCTGCTTCCTCCGATAGAGTTTTGATTTTGTTTTCAGCGTCTTTATCGCTTTGATCATATTCATCAGAGAGGGGGATTTTTCCATCAAAGCTTTTTTGCGTAAACCCTAAAGCCCTATTTACAAAATTGCCAATGTTTCCTATTAGTTCTGAATTAATTTTATGGGTAAATTCATCCCAATCAAAATTCAGATCATCTTGAGAATATGGATTTATGGCTATTAGGTAAAAACGGAGATAGTCAGCACGATAGAAACCTAGAAACTCTTTTAGACCAATATACCAGTTACGACTTTTTGAAATCTTCTTGGATTGTAATGTAAGATGTCCTCTTGTGGGAATATAATCTGGAAGTTTGTATTCTTCACCAATTCCAAGTCTCATTGCTGGCAAAAATAAAAAGTGGTGATATACAATGTCTTTACCTATAAAATGGTAAATATCAGCTGAATTCCAAAATTCTTTACCATCAATTCCTTTATCATTAAGAAATTTAACAGTAGATGAAATGTAAGCTAGATGGTTATCAAACCAACCGTAGAATACTTGTCCCTTAGAATCAGGAATTGGAACACCCCAGCTTATGTCTCGTGTAATGTCCCAATCTATAAGACCAGATTTAATCCAATTCTCCACATATTTTTTTACATCTTTTTGCAGATGTTGTGCGTTACCAAAATAACTATAAAGTTGATCAGAAAAATTTTTTAGTTTAAAGAAATAATGAATTGTTTTTTCCTTAACAGGTGGCGCCCCACATATTGAACAATGTGGATTGTCAATTTCAGTAGGAACTCGTCCACATTTTTCACAAAGATCAGAGTATTGGTCTTCTGCTTTACAGTATGGACATGTTCCTATCACGTATCTATCAGGAAGAAATTTTTTATCGTTTTTACAATAGAACTGAATTATTTCTGATTCGTAAATGTGTCCATAGTCTTTTAATTTTTTAAAAACATATTGTACAAATTCGATATTTTCTTTTGAGCTTGTTTTATAAAAAAAATCAAACCCAATATTAAATGCAGTAAAATCATCATAATCTCGTTTGTTCCAATATGCAACATATTCTTCTGGG
>CAWTZT010000052.1:0-4197 GCA_963919845.1 Thaumarchaeota archaeon CSP1-1 | reverse complement strand
TTGGAAATTCGGGTATCTGCTACTGGTATCCCTCTTAAACCAATGTTTTTTGTATCCATAATTTTAGTTCCAAAAAATTCCTTTTAACTGTTATTCAAAATTTATTGAAAATCATTACTTTGTTTTGTTGAATTTAGTAATTAGTCTAATCTAGCAAAGCAGAGGCCTATAGCAGTATTTTTAATTTTTAATTAATGTCTGATGTAGAACGTGACTTTATCAAATCCGTAGATAAGAAAATTCTTACTGCTTCACAAAAGAGCCTAAAAAAACTGCAAGAATTAGATATCCAAACTCAACTGAAAGAAATGACATTTTATGATGCTTATGCTAATTCAAAACATTCAGATAAAAAAGTATCAGCCTCTAGTCCTAAAGTTTTAAGAAAAAGTAAACAACAATAATCTTTTTTGGTTTAAATGAGGGCCTAGTAAATCAATCGTCCGTTGGCTGAAAAAAAACCAAAGAAAAAATCTAAAGGTAAAAAAACTAAAGTAATTTGCATTTCCCATAAAGAAGATGCAGATGGGATAAGCTCGGCTGCTTTGATTAAAGAAGCTTTTGGAGGGGAAACTGTTCTTGAAGATTATCCTGGTATGATGGATGCTCTAAAAAAAATAAATCAAGATGAAAAATTAAAGACACTCTTTATTTGTGATCTTGGACTAAGTAAAAAAAATCAAGATGAATTTGTAGAAATTTTATCTGAGATGAGAAAGAAAAAAGTTTCAATTACGTACATTGATCATCATGATATGGATAAAACCATAATTAAAAAACTACAACGCCTCAAAGTGAAATTAATTCATGACACAAATGAATGCACATCAGTTTTAGCTTATGATTCATTCAAATCCAAATTATCTGAACATGCATCATTTATCGCTGCTTGTGCTGCCGTTACTGATTATATGGAAGATAGACCAATTGGTACAAAACTTTTACAAATTTACGATAGACAATTTGTTTTAGTTAATGCTACCGTTTTGACTTTCAATATAGTGGGACACCAAAAAGATCTTGATTATCTTCTATATCTTGTTGATGAACTTTCAGAATCAAGATTTCCACATGATATTCCTAATACTTTTGAATTTGCACAAATCCAAGTTGGGAAATTAGCTTTAATGATTGGAAAAGTTAAGAAATCTATGAAATTAATGAAAAATCTTGCCTACACTGAAATTTTGGATTCAGGTGCTAGTGGGGCAGTCAATTTTGTTTTAGGTCTATCTGGCAAGGATGTAGGTGTTGCATACAAAGAAAGAATGGGTCTTGACATTTACGCAGTGTCCATTAGAGGTTCAAGGTCATGCAAGATTCATCTGGGTAGAATAGTTAATTTCCTTGCAACCGATTTGGGAGGGTCAGGTGGTGGCCATGATAAGGCATGTGGCGCTGTAATTCCAAAATCAAAGATGAAAAAATTTCTTAAAGAATTTAATGCAAAGCTAAACTAGTAAGGCATGGCAGGTATTGGTATAATCGCAATAATTGTTGGAGTAATTATTGCATCAATTGTCTTTGCATCTTACATGTATTTGGAATATCAACCAAATTTCATTTTGGTTGGATCTGGAGAACCTGTACAAGTAGGCCCTGTTGTATACACAATAGACCCCCTTGGTATACATGAAGGTGATTCCAACACAAAACCAGATGGAAAATTTTTTCAAATTCAAATTAATGCAGAGAACCTTGATTCAGAAGAAACTCGAATGGGTGGAGGACAATTTTTCTTGTTAGATGAAAGTGACAAAAAATACATAGCAGTATACGGTAACTTTACTGAACTGGATCTGATTGCAGACAGATTACAACCTAATATGCCAGTGACTTGGATTACACAATTTGATATACCCTATGATGAGGAAATGACTTATAGAATTGGGATATTGCCAACCAAAATTCAATCTTCTAAAGATATTGGAATCATTTGCGTTCAAAACTGTTAGAACATTATTTGATCATTGTTTCAAAATTTTAAACTAAGAAATTTCAACTATCATATCTAATTCAACCGTAGAATCAAGTGGTAAACTATTTACCCCAATTGCAATCCTTGAGTGCTTTCCTTTCTCTCCAAAGACATCATACAAAAAATCAGATGCAGCATTAATTACTTTAGGATGCTCAGAAAAATTTTGCTCTGAATTAACATAACCAGAAATTTTTATAATTTTTTGAATTTTATCAAGATTTCCGAGTTCTGCTTTGAGTTGTGCCAATGCATTAATTGCACATAATTTCGCTGCCTTTTGGGCATTCTCAATTGATTGTGAGGTAGGAACCTTTCCAATAAATGCAACTTTGCCATCTTTAATAGGAATCTGGCCTGATACAAAAGCCCAAGATTTTGAAACCACAACAGGAATGTATGAACCAGCAGGTTTTGGTGGGGTTGGAAGTGAAATGTTTAAAGATTGAAGTTTTTCTTCTATCACAAATTAAGCATTTTACAATCTAGTTTTTATTTTTTGTTTATTTTGAATGAATTTTAATATGAACTCGTTCTCCCTTTTGAGAATTGCTTTGAAAAACTAGTCTTGTTTTGTACCCTTGTCTATGTAGGCATCCATCTAAAATAGCTGCCCAAGGAAGCGAGTGTCCACTATTTATCTTAGATTCAATTGTTATGTTTTTGTGATTGGAATCAAAGTTAGCATGACCTGCACAAGTAATCTGTAGACTCTTATCAATCAATTCAACAATATCTTCCAAAGATTTGGACTTTAGATTAATGCCATTTTTTTCTATGAGTCTTATCCAATCAATTTCTTTATCTTTTGAATTAAATTTAGAATCAAGTACATGGCCCAGCCCATTTTGATTAATTATCTTGATTATATGGCAAACTTCTTGTGCTTCAGTTTTAGTCAAATCCGTAAGAGGGTCGATCTTCATTGCATTTTTCCAAACATGATCAAAAATGTATGATTGACAACTAGCCAATACATCAGTTGAGGAAAAAATTGCTCCTTTACCATTTTCACTATCAATGAACAAAATTTCTGTTTGGTCAAAAATAAAGCAATTCTGAATTATATCTGACATTCTAAGTTTTGCCCCATTTGGTATTTTATGGAAATCTTCAGTTCCAATCAATGCAGAAGGAATGATGATTTTTACATCAAGGTCTCTTCGAAGTACTGGAAGAAGCTGTTCCTTACATTCAGCTAGAAGATTTAATCCCCATTGATCTACCATGATTTGCATGGATGATTTAGTTCCTTCAATCATCAGGCGTAGTTGATTTATTACATTGTTGGCATTCAGATGAAAGTATCTCTTTTCTTCTGCACCTCTTGCCTTTTTACTTTCTTCACTTACTTGCTTCAAATTTGTCACAAGAGTGTTCATCGCATTTACTTTGTCGATTTGTTCATGAATGATATTATCAAATGCGTCCTCTGGTGCAATAGCAGTGCACATTATAGGTTTACTTTTTGAAATAATCGCAAGTTTCTTACTTTGTAGTTTTAACAAAATTGGATATACCTTAGTGCGTGGTAATTCTGAATAAAATGCTACTTCACTAGCTGAGAGTGTGCCTTTAGAAATTAAAGTAACATAGGCTCTTGCTTCATATCTACTTAATCCAAATTCTTCAAGACTTACCGTTAAAACTTGCTCTTTTACCATACACGTTTATGATTCATGCTTAGGTAAGATTAAGAGCTAAATTCCTTTACATACTAACTCAAAAATTTTGTAAAATGTATCTACAGTAATTTGTGACTGTGGTTAAAAACTACCTTGTTACAGGGTCCCTGATATACCTAAATTTCAAGATAATGCAGAAGGATGGCTGTCAAGTTACCACAAATGATGCCTGCCTCCCCAGGAAAATCTTCCCCCAATGTTACATCTTTTTTGGTAACAACGGAGCAGCTTGATGGCGTCCTTTACTATTTAAAATCTTGAATTTTCATAGATGATTATTTTTTGGAATAAACCAAATTGATAGAGGGCTCTAAAAATACAACTACTGCCCTAATCTATTATGGACAAAAGAAATGTTTGAAGAAAATTTGATTTTTCCAAGAACAAGAACCCTTAAAAAAGATTTGAAAAAGATTCAAAAATTCTCATCCTTGATAGAAACAAAATTATTAAATTTTGACAAAGATGAGCAGAAAATAGATAAACTTTCATTTGAAGAATTGCAGGATTTAAACAAATTATTACAAATTGCAG
>CAWTZT010000051.1:0-22749 GCA_963919845.1 Thaumarchaeota archaeon CSP1-1 | reverse complement strand
ATTACTTGCAGTACCAGCAATTCTAATAAAACGACCATTATTTAATACGGTTCCAGTTACATCAGAAACAAAATAATCCATATCGCCAACCGTTACAAATCCATCTTGAACTGTCAATGATGCTCTACTTCCAATTTGTCTGTCAAGCTCTACAAGAAAATCCATTTCAGAAATTTTTATAGAATCCGCAGTTACTGCATATCCAGTGCCTTCTACCAAATAGGCCTCTTGCCCAACAAGTTCTGCATTTGCTTGTTGTAAGGAAAAACCTAGTGTAAGAATTACTAAAATAGGGATAGCATATTCTGCCTTCATATAGTCTAGATTTTGCTTAATTTGGTTTATAATTTACTACTAAATTATTTTAGATAAAGTGCTCATTACAGACTATTTTTTGTTCCTACTTGTGCCTAAAAATGAATTTCATTATTGGCCTAATTCAAAGACGTCAACATCAGCAATTTCTATCATGTAAGCTTCAAGGATGCCGCCTGCAAGTAACAGTCCTGCTACTATGGCAATTTCAATCCCAACAATTTTTGCATCTTGTTTGATTGAAATCTTTTTGATGATTTTATGTATCAAAAGAAAGCTTCGTGACATTCCTATAGAATAAGCAGTCAGTTCCATTATTCCAAATGGGGAGAGGTAGAGTAAAGCAAGTGATGGTATTTCCCTCAAAATAGGAATTGTTGTTGCTAAAGCTGCAAAAGCATACCCTGTTTGCCATGAAGTAAAAAACCCCCAAGCAATACCAAAACCAGGAATAAACATTGGCAAACCTATCATAGAATTATGAAGAAAAATTCCTATTCCATCTATATCTTCGATCAGCTCTTCAAATTCTTCTAAAAAGGCTTCAGCTTCCTCTTGTTCTACTGTAAAAATGGAGCCGATCCAATAAGATAATGAAAACAAGCCCATGAAAATAAAAAAAACAAGAATCCTTTTTCTTTCCAATACAAAGCTTTTTTCTTGATGGGTATTTGAGGGTTTGTGGCGAGCAGATTTAATTAAAACTCTCATTATTTGTTGATGATGAAAAAGGAACTTTCATACGCCCTTGATTATGCTTTGAAAAAAGGTTTTCAAATTCATCCCAATGCCTTAGAATTGCTTGAAAGAGTAGAAATCAAGGATTTAGAGTTGACAATTAAACAAATTGTTCGAGAAAAATCAAAACAAAAACGGTTTTTAATTAATCAGGATGATTTAGAAGGATTCTTAGGACTAAAAGAAGATAAGAAATTACTAAATGAGCATCGAGTTTTATTTGATCCCACTTTAAAAATTACTTCAGCTGAAGGAATAGAAGGTTACAAAGCTCTTTTTAGTAGCCGTTTTGAAAAATTAAAAAAAATCGTTTCAAATAGACCAGAAGCAAAATTATTAAAATCGATTTCGTTGATTATTTCTACAAAATCAAAAGAAGATATGTTTCTGTGTGGCCTCCTCTCAGAAAGAAGGTCTGAAAGAAACATTACCAAACTAACAATTGATGACCCAACTGGTACGATTGAAACTATTGTTTTTGATAAGGATTTACAGAAAACAGCCCAAGGATTATTGATAGATCAATTCGTATTTGTAAAAATTAATCTAGGTAAAAATGGGGGTTTTATAGTAAAGGATTTAGTTGTTCCAGGTATTCCTGAACATGCTTCAAATCGGTCAGAAACAGAAACGTATGCAGTCTTTTTGTCGGATTTGCATATTGGAAGTATGTATTTTATGGAAAAAGAGCTCAATGATTTTATTTCTTGGCTTTCAAGTCCTGACCCAGTTGCGCGGAAAATTCGTTTTGTATTGATTTGTGGTGACCTAGTAGACGGAGTCGGAATCTACCCTGGTCAAGATAAAGAGTTAGTATTTGTCAATGTTGAGGATCAATTAAAGAAAGCTGTAGAAATCCTAGAAAAAATACCAAAACATATCAAAATTTTCATAGTTCCTGGGAATCATGATCCTGGAAGAAGAGCCTTGCCCCAACCTGCTATACCTGAGAAATATGAGTTAGGATTATGGAATAAAGAAAATTTTTTCGTGTTAGGAAATCCTTCAATTGTTTCGTTAAATGGTGTTAAGGTTTTACTTTATCATGGTCAAAGTATAGATGATGTTGTAAGGACCACGCCAGGATTAAGTTACGATAAACCAACTGAGGTTATGAGGCGTTTTTTACAAGCTAGGCATTTGAGTCCTATCTATGGAAGTCAAACTCCAATTGCTCCTGAAACTGAAGATATGATGGTAATTGATGAAGTCCCAGATATTTTTCATGCAGGCCATGTTCATGTTGTAGGTTTTGATATGTATCGAGGGGTTTTGATTCTAAATTCTGGTGCTTGGCAACACCAAACTCCCTTTCAAGCAGGAGTTGGGATTACACCTACGACAGGAATAGCTGTAATTGTGAATTTGAAAACATTCAAAGTTTACACAAAAGATTTTGGTTCTGAGGATTAGTTTATAGAATATCTTCAAAGGTTAGTTCGTTTTTGAAAGTATCCTTTACCATTTTGGGAGATATTTCGAGTTTGAATTTTTTTGTATTTCCGTGGATTCCTTGGTGAACAATTTTCCCAGTAATAATTCCAGATAATTCAATATCACCTAGTATTTGATTGACCCTTCTAGTGGTTAGCTCCTTTTGTCCTACTGCCTTACAGATGTTTTTGTAAGATTTGTAAATTTCTCCTGTTGATGATCCAGTAGATTTCATCACTGCGATAACTACGATTTTCTCATGAAGTGGGTATGATTGTAATGCTGTAATTTCTTTATTTTCCTCGATTTTTTTTGAAGCCAATCGAATGTGATTTTCGTTAACGGATTCAGCCTGCTCTCTTTCAGCCAATTCCCCAGCAACTCTTAAAAGATCAATTGCTCTTCTTGCATCCCCGTGTTCTCTCCCTGCCATGGCAGCACAAAGGTTCAAGGCTGGTTCTTCTATAGCATTTTTAATAAAGGCATTTTGGATTCTAGCCTCCAAGATTTTTCGGATTTGTTCTACAGAGTAATTAGTAAATACAATTTCCTCCTCTCCCAGAGTGCTAATTACCCTAGGATCTAGTCGTTCCTTGAAGGTAAGATTATTTGAAATACCAACTAGTGTTAAAGAACCATCACTCAGTCTTTCGTTTGCACGAGTTAATTGGTATAATATGTCCTTCCCCGTCTTGTTAACTAAATGGGCTAGATAATCAATTTCATCGATTACAAAAACGACGTTTAGTCTGCCTTTGTTAATTGTTTTCAAAAGACGTTTGAAGACTTCACTAATTGCAAGTCCTGTAGAGGGGAGTTCTTTTTCATCTAATTCTAACTGTCTGCCAAAACTTACTAAAAGCCCATACAGAGTTGTTTCTTCTTTAGAATTTGTATAAATTAGTTTTATTGGGAATTGAGATTTTTCTACCCTTTCTTGGATTTTAGATAAAACTTTCTTTACTACCAAGGTCTTGCCTGTGCCTGGTTTCCCATAAACTAGTAGGTTTGAAGGGCGAGATTTCTTCAGAATAGGTATTAGTGATTGAGTTACCTGTTCCTGTTCGGAATCACGATCAAGTATTACCTTTGGTATGTATGTAAAGTGTAAAATTTCTCTATTTATGATTAGGGACTTTCCTGTTTCTGCTGCATTTAGTAATTTTTCAACTGGGTCTAATGTTGTTGTGCTCATTTTCGAGATCAGTAGGATCTTCGTTTAACTCTTCAATGGATCCTCTGATAATTTTTTACAAATGAGTTTGTTATGGTTGACTTGACTGATCTCTCCGATCATAAATTTTTTAAAAACTCACACACCAGTATTTCTTGTCTATCCTAATTAGGATAGTAAGTAGGAAAGTTATTAGTTATTCTAAAAAAATTATTTTTTAATACAAAAGAGTGGAAACATAGGTGTGTGGGTTAGAGTGATTAACAATTAGTTAATTTTATGTTAAGAACTAACACCAAAAAACCAATTTTAACCCTTTAATTTCAGGTCCAGGTGTGAAGTTTGACATTAACATTGTTAATATAGAAAATCTAACCCCTTTGCTTCCACTCCAGGCATGGGGGTAAAGTAGAGGGGTTATAAAATATAAAAAATATTGTTAAAGTTAAAAATTATACTAGGCGTGAGCCAGGCAGTCAATGTTAACAAGCCGTTTACTTAACAAAGATTGGAGGATCTGTTCAATTGTTAACTTCTTTTCCTGAAGGATTACACCATGCCCAGAAAACGGATACGAATAGATTTGGAGGATTCGGAAGGAGCCAAATATAATTTTAATTTAGAAGGAAATGTTACTAGAGAAAAAATTCTAAAAATTTTTGAATTAATGGATTTGATGAATATTGAAGACTCTCAAAAAGAAATTCGTTTGGATTCAGTGGGGGCCAAAATTTGGAATATAGTAGATAAATACTTTCCAGTTGGGAAATTTACCTCATCAATAATATTAGAAAAATATGAAGACGAATACAACGAGCCTATAAAACTAAGCATAATCTCCACCTACCTTTCAAGATTCGCTGATAAAAGCAGGATTGATCGTGCTAAAACTGGCCGGGAATGGACTTATCATGCCATAAAGCTAGCCCAAAAACGCCCAGATAGGCTATAAAACTAACAATTACGAGATTGTTATCTTTCTTATCAAAAGGTGGTCCCCTTCCAAAACCATTTTAACATATTCTCCCTTCTGTAATTCTAAATATTTTCTAAACTGTTTAGGGATAGAAACTGTTCCTCCAGACGTTATTTTCACCAATTCTTCATTAGAAGACATATTATAATTAATACAATTATAATATATATATATTATTTATTTATATTTTTATTAAATAATAATAAAATTATGTTTTAGGTCCTAAGCTAGGGTTTCTGGCAAGTTTTTTGTTTGATTTAATTTCGTCAAGCCTTTGTCAGTGATGGAATAAGAGTATGGTTTTGTTTTGGTATTTCTTTCCACAAAACCATCCTTGAATAATTTGTTCATCAACCTTGCTGTATGTTCTCTAGATCTATGTGATGCATTTTGAATATCACGTGATGTCATAACTTTGTTAGTGATTAATCCTAACACATAATCCGTTGTGTTGTGATTATCAATATGACGGGCTTTACGCGAATGAGTTGTTTGCCGGCGCTCTATTTGAAGCCCCTCATCTTCCATTTCTGGTAATTTTTCATTAAATTGTTTTAATTCATATGAAGAGGGCAATTTTGAGACGTGATCATCAATATCTAAGGAATCTAAACGAATTTTCATATCAATTAACTGTCTTTCATAGAAATCAAATCTTTCTAAGTATGAACTATCGGGCTTTTCTCTTCTGTTTAACAGTGATTTTATTTTATAAGAAATGAACAAAACAAACAATCCAACTAAAAACGCAGCTATAATTCCTAAAATCACTTCAGGATCTGGGATCTCAACTAACATCACAAATCAAATTTTATAATTGTGATATATCGTGATTGAACAACATATTTTTACATTTTACATCAACTAAAACATCATGCTGTTATCACAAAGAGAAAAAAGAAAATGGCCAATGTTATGACTAAAATCACACATTGCCGATTTGGCGAATTGCTTTATCCATCACACTCATGATTTGTTCTTCTCTTTCTGGGAAAACATCACTATCTTGAATCACACTAACCTGTTCGGAAAGACGAGATATCACATCAACATCATCTTGCAAAAGTATCCCTAATCCACGAAGAAGAATTACTGAATAATAAAAAGAGACTAATTTATTCCTGGATTGACTAACCTGCCTAAAATACGCACCTTTTGAAATGTTAAACTTTGATTCTAACAAATTTTTTCTATTTAAAATAATTTCAATTTGTCGTTCCGTAAACAATGATTTTTTTATAATTTCCTTTATTATTTTATTAGAATTATAATCTTCTACTTCTACCATAGCTATACAAACTTGTATACCAATATATCAATTAAACTTTAAAGTGCCAAGTATTGACAACGGTGGTTATGACAGGCAGTGTAGAATCCTACTTGTTTTCTCAACTCAAGAAAAAAAAATCAGCCTTGATATTCCCACTAATTGATTCTGAAGCTTCTAACCTACAGTCCTCTATCAAACTAGCAAAGGATGTAGAGAAAATAGGCGCTTCTGCAATATTGGTAGGAGGCTCTTCTGCAACCAACCAAATTGAAATGGCTGAATTAGTAAAGAATTTAAAAAAATCTGTCAAGACTCCAATCATTCTTTTTCCTGGAAATGTTACAGGCGTGGTTCCACACGCAGACGCAATTCTATTTAGCTCTTTATTAAACTCAGAAAATCCTTACTACATTTCTCAAGCACAAGCACTAAGTGCACCAAACGTTCTAAAATTTGGATTAGAGGCATTACCTACTGCGTACTTGGTTATTGGGGAAGGTACATCAGCATGGTTTGTAGGTTCAGTAAAGGGAATTCCATTTGATAAATCAAAAATTGCAGCCGCTTATTCTCTTGCGGCCCAATTTCTAGGAATGAGATTTGTATATCTAGAAGCAGGTTCTGGTGCATCATCAAGCGTTAGACCTGAGATGGTCAAAGCCGTTCGTAAGGTATTCAAAGGTTTTCTAATCGTTGGGGGTGGAATCCGTGTTCCAAAGACTGCAAAAGACATTGTAAAAGCTGGAGCCGATGCTTTAGTAATTGGAACACTGTTAGAAAAAAAAGGAAGCCTCAAAAAACTAACCGAAATAGCAAAAGCAATACGGACCATTAAGAAATAAGGACATAATGTCAGAAAACGCCGCAACTAATCGTATTAAAGACGTCTTAATGCCAGCCTATTACTTTGATTACTATGCTAATCTATCAAAAGAAACATATGATATTTTTGAAGTTGCAGCAGATGCAAAATCTACCCTCGTTGATTCATCCGGAAATGTTGAACCAAAAATTGCATTTGATTTAGCTGATCGAGTTGCAAAGATGCATGATATTGATATCGCTGATAACTTAAGAGAATTAATAAAAACAAACGGAAAGGAGCTCTCTGCACTAATCTTATCAAAAGAAATCGCATTAGGCAAATTTTTACCATCAAATGCATCCCTTGAAGAAAGGCTTGATTTAGCTGTACGGGTTGGATTAGCAATTGTAACTGAGGGAGTTACTATAGCTCCTTTACAAGGAATTAGTGAGGTAAAAATCAAAAAAAACAAGGACGGAACAGAATATCTTTCAGTGTCTATTGCAGGTCCTATGAGATCTGCTGGCGGGACTGAATCTGCAGTAACTATTCTAATTGCAGATCATGTTAGAAAATCTGCTGGTCTTTCAAAATATCAAGCAAACTCTTTTGATGATGAGACAGGAAGATTTGTTGAAGAACTACGAGTATACGAAAGAGAAGCAAAAGGCAGCTTTCAATTTCATGTACTTGATGAAGACGTGACTACAGTAATTTCAAATCTTCCAGTAGAGTTAGCCGGTGTTGAAACTGATCCTTACGAGGTTGTTAATCATAGAAACATGGCAAGAATTGATACCGATCGTGTAAGAGGTGGTGCACTACGAGTTTTAAATGACGGCCTAATTGGTAGAGCAAAAAAACTTCAAAAACGAATTGAACTTTACAATTTAGATGGCTGGGAATGGCTTGATAATATTAAGGGAGCAATTCAAAAAGGAAACAAAGAAGACTCTGCCACAAAAAGAATGTCCGAAGTAATTACAGGAAGATCGGTTTTATCTATGTCAAACAAAGTTGGTGGTTTTAGATTACGTTATGGTAGAGCATGTAATACTGGATTTGCATGTGTAGGAATTCATCCAGTAGTTGGTGAAATTTTAGATCACACTATTACTGTAGGAACACAAGTAAAACTTGACATCCCAGGAAAGGGGGGTACAACATCTTTTGTTGATTCAATAGAAACCCCAATAGTAAGATTAGAAAACGGAAATGTAGTAAAAATAAAAAACACAGAACATGGAATAAAAATTAAAAACCAAATTGAAAAAATTCTTCATTTAGGCGACATTTTAATTTCATTTGGTGATTTTGTTGAAAACAACGCGCAATTAATTCCATCTGGTTATGTTGAGGAAATTTGGAATGAAGAGCTAAAAGAAAAACTATCAAAATACCAACCACAAAACCAATTTGAAAAATTTCTTTCAAAAACTCCAACCTTTGATGAAGCAATAGAAATTTCACTCAAGCTTGAAATTCCTCTTCATCCACAATATCTCTATTATTGGGATCTCATTTCAACTTCTGAATTAAAAGAACTACTACAACCTAATTCTATTAATGATGATACTATAATTTATCCTAAAAAATCAAAAATTATTTTAGAAAAATTGGGGGTACCACACGAAGCTTCTAATGATTCTTTATTGCTAAAAGATACAGAAGCCAAAGTTTTCTTTAATTTATTGTTTAGAAAACCAATTAAAATTGATAAATTAATCTCTGTCTCAAAAATAATTTCTAAATCATCAGGCATTAAAATTCAAAATAAATTCTCAACTTCAGTTGGGGTAAGAATTGGAAGACCAGAAAAAGCTGCACCACGACAAATGAAACCTCCAGTACACACTTTATTTCCAATAGGCAATAAGGGAGGTGCAACACGTGATTTACTTAAAGCCTCAAATTTTGAAAATTTTTACACAAACATTAACAATAGAAAATGTAAAAATTGTGACGAAATTTCAATTGGCATAATTTGTCAAAAATGTGGAAACAAGACTTCAGTAATATACACATGTCGTATATGTAGATCAGCTCTTGAAATCCCATTTTGTCAAAAATGTAAAAGAAAAGCCTCTTCTTATTCATATCAAAAATTTCCATTAAAAGAAAAACTTTTCTTAGCACAAGAAAAAATTGGAATCAGAGCTCATCAACCATTCAAGGGAGTTAAAGAACTAATCAATCAAGACCGTATTTCTGAGCCATTAGAAAAAGGATTAATTCGACAAGATCATCATCTAACAGTTTTCAAAGATGGAACTGTTAGGTTTGATGCAACCAACTCTTCACTTACTCACTTTAAACCATCGTGGATTGGTACTCCAGTAAGCAAACTGATTGAACTTGGTTATAATGAAGACATGGATGGAAAACCACTAATCGATCCTGAACAAATCGTTGAACTTCGAATGCAAGACATCATAATTCCAAACGAAAGCGGCAGATATCTAACTGAAGTATGTAAATACTTGGATATTCTTTTGGAAAAATTTTATGGGAAAAAACCATTTTACAATATCAAAAAAGTAGAGGAACTTATTGGTCATCTAATAATTGGGCTAGCCCCACATACATCGGTCGGAATAGTTGGTAGAATCATTGGGTTTACAGAAACCCACGTTTGCTTTGCAACACCAATTTGGCATTCTGCAAAAAGACGTGATGCAGATGGCGATGCAGATTCTATAATGCTTTTAATGGATAGTTTGTTAAATTTTTCAAGACAGTTTCTTTCTGACAAAATTGGTGGTCTAATGGATGCACCACTTTTGATACAACCATTGGTTCTACCTCAAGAATCCCAACCTCAAGCTCACAACTTTGAAGTTTCAAAAATTTTTCCTCTCTCATTTTTTGAATCTACATCACAAGAGCTACAAGCAACTGAAGTTACTTCTGTAGATACAATAAAATCTAGACTAGAAAAGAAAGAAGCATTTTACGGATACCATTTTACACATTCAACTTCTACTCTTACAACATCAAAATCTCGGAGTGCTTACTCCACGCTTGGATCAATGCTTGATAAGCTTGATCTCCAAATACGAAATGCTGATCTAATTAATGCTGTAGATACAAACAAAATTGTATCTTATGTAGTTGCTACTCATCTTGTACCAGATATTATGGGAAACTTGAGAGCATATGGAAGACAGAATTTTAGATGTACTGCATGTAGTAGAACTTACAGAAGAATGCCACTATTACAACATTGTATATGTGGCAATAAATTAATTCAAACAATTACAAGAGCTTCTGTCGAAAAATATCTAAAACTAGCAAAAAGACTTGTAAAAAAATATGACGTAGGGGAATATCTTAAAGGAAGGATATACACTTTGGCTGATGAAATTGATTTAGTTTTTGGAAGGAGGAAGGGAGATCAGTTACTTCTAACGGATTATACAAATTAGAAAAAAACACATTACCTTAGCTTGACATAATCATAAGCACCAAGTTTTTTGTCAAAACAATAATGTACTTTTTGAAAATTCTTTCTAAACGATTTTACTATTGAAACCAATTTTTTGGGATCTTTTTTCTCAATTATTACATTCTTGATAAGTGAGGCAATCTCCTTCATTTCAGACTTTTTCATACCAAGTCTTGTAATTTCTGAAACTCCAAGTCTAATTCCACCTGGATGAAAATAATTTCGCCCAGCTTTAATGTCTCCAGGAATTAATTGTCTGTTTACAATTATGTTAGCTTTTTCTAAATCTGCTTCAACTTTTCCACCATCAGAATAGTTAAGAACATTAACTGCAATTTGATGTGATTGTGTAAAACCCCTTTTTTCACCTAGAACCTTAAATCCACAATCACTAAGAGCTTCAGCTAGTGCTTTGGCATTTTTTATGACATCGCTTGCATAGTCTTTTCCAAACTCCAAAGCTTCAGCAAATGTAATTGCTTTTGCAGCCATATGATGAATATGGTGACTACTTGTAAGGCCTGGAAATGTTGCTTTTTTAATTTCATCACCAAATTTTTCATAAGATAAAACAAGCCCACCTTGTGGACCAAACAAAGTTTTATGCGTGCTCATAGTCATTGAATCGGTTCCTTCTCTAAATGGATCTTGGAATTTACCTCCAGCAATCAGACCTGCAACATGAGCAGCATCATAATTGATATGCATACCTTGTCCCTTAAGAAACTCTGATAGTTCTTTGACAGGATGGGGAAAAAGAAAAAGCGAACCTCCAAACATAGCCATTTTTGGTAATTTTCCATCTTTTTTTAGTTCATTTACTTTGCTCTTTGTCTTATCAACATCAATTGTCATTTCTTCAGGATCAAAAGGAAAGAATTCTATCTCGAGTCCATGTACTAATCCAGCTGTTCCTGAATGTTCTTTTTTCCCATGAGAGATATGTCCTCCCGCAGGAATAGAGGGAGCTAACATTATATCACCAGGATTTGTAAAAGCAGAATAAATTACAAGATTAGCTACAACTCCTGAAATTGGTCTTACATCTGCAAACTCCGCTTTGAATAGTTTTTTTGCAAGAGCCATACACTCAAACTCAACTTTGTCAATATACACACAACCTGCATAGACTCTCTCACCTGGCCAACCTTCTGCATATCGATTTCCAAAATCTGAAATGATCGCTTCTCTGACTGCAGGGCTTGGGATGTTCTCACTAGCAATTAACGGAATTGAATTTTCAAACCATTTGTGGTGGTCTTTTAGCATTGAAAAAACATAATTGTAAGATTTTTTGTTTTTCGAGTCAGTCATGCCCTGTAAAGCAATTTTCCCAATTTAAAAACACCTATTCGTATTTAGAAAATTTAACTCTTAGAAATTTTTCTGGAATTTAAATAACGTATAAAAGGGGAAAACAGATGCCTTACAAACATGAGTATTCAAGGCCCTAGAGGAACCTTACCAGTCATACTATTGAAAGAAGGTTCTACTGAAACTAAAGGCCGTGAGGCACAAAGAAATAACATAGCGGCTGCAAAAATTATTGCAGAAATTGTTCGTAGTAGTTTAGGCCCAAGAGGAATGGACAAAATGCTTGTTGATTCATTAGGTGACGTTACTATTACTAATGATGGTGCTACCATCCTAAAAGAAATTGATGTTCAACATCCAGCTGCAAAAATGCTAGTAGAAATTTCTAAAACAACTGACAATGAAGTGGGTGATGGAACCACATCTGTAGTTGTATTGGCTGGCAGTCTCTTAGAATTTGCAGAATCTCTAATTAATCAAGACGTACATCCTACAGTAATTGTTGATGGTTATCGCAAAGCTGCAAAAAAAGCCAAACAGTTTCTTGAAGAAAGTGCTGATAAGGTTAGTGGTAATGACAAAGCTATCTTGCTTAAGATTGCAAAAACTGCCATGCAAACAAAACTTGTTAAAAAAAATTCAGGTCAATTGGCTGATTTAGTTATAAAAGCTGTTACTGCTGTAACCGAAAAGGATGGAACTGAATACAAGGTGGATGAAGACGACATTAAAGTTGAAAAAAAGGCTGGTGGTTCAATGAATGATTCTGTCCTTATTCAAGGAGTTATTCTTGATAAAGAAGTGGTTCATGGGGGAATGCCAAAATCAATTGTTGATGCAAAAATTGCTTTATTAAATAACGCACTTGAAATTAGCAAGACTGAAACTGATGCTAAAATCAATATTTCAAATCCTCAACAAATGAAATCATTCCTTGATGAAGAAAACAGAATGCTAAAAGATATGGTCGATAAAGTAATTGGCTCAGGAGCTACAGTCGTGTTCTGTCAAAAAGGAATTGATGATATGTCACAACATTATCTAGCTAAGGCTGGGGTCTTAGCTGTTAGGCGAATTAAAGAAAGTGATCTTACTAAACTTTCAAAAGCAACTGGTGCAAGAATTGTTACAAATCTTGATGACCTTTTTGAAAAGGATTTAGGAACCGCAGGATTAGTAGAAGAGAGAAAAATCGAAGAAGATAGATGGGTATTCGTTGAAGGATGCAAACATCCTAAATCCGTCTCTCTATTGCTAAGAGGCGGTTCTCAAAGAGTGGTTGATGAAGTTGAGAGATCTGTTCATGATGCAATTATGGTTGTAAGAGATGTTATACAATTTCCCTCAATTGTAGCAGGAGGAGGAGCCCCAGAAACCTATGCTGCAACAAAAATTAGGTCTTGGGCAAAAACTCTTGAAGGACGAGAACAACTAGCTGCTGAAAAGTTTGCTGAAGCACTCGAATCTATTCCTATTACCTTAGCTGAAAATGCTGGAATGGATCCCATTGATACACTTGCAACACTTAGATCAAGACAAATCAAGGGTGAAAAATGGACAGGTATTGATGTTCTAAAAGGACGTGTTAGTAATATGAAATCTAGTGATATTATTGAACCACTTGCAGTAAAGTTGCAAGTCATTTCAGCTGCTGCTGAAGCAGCTTGCATGATTTTACGAATTGATGATGTAATTTCTGTTTCAAAAGCCGCAGCTCCACCTGGAGGCGGTGGTGGTGGAATGCCACCTGGAATGGGTGGTGGTGGAATGCCTGACATGGGCGGAATGATGTAATTACATATTACATTTTTATCAATTCCAATTTTTTAAAAAGTTTATTTGATTATCAAAGTTACGAGTTTCATTGAGTAATCTTAGTTCCAAAGTAATCACAGGAGCAAAATACATCTATTTGCTTTTCTTTTTTGCCTTACTTGCAGGCATATTTACTCCTTTTATTGCTGGTGGGAGTTTTGATTCAGTAATCATTGGAGTATTAGTCTTGTTTGTTGGGCTTGCGGGTGCAGTTCTTGTTTACAAAGCAGCAACTTCTGAGAAAAGACGTGGAATTTTTCTTGCTGGGGGATTTGGGTTAATTGCTATTTCGTTTTTTTATATAATTTCAATTGCTGGAAGACTCTAGTTAGACCTAAACATCAAAATACAAATAAAATTCATGGGGGTGGGGTCTAATTGCAATCTCACGCTGATCTCTTCTCTCTAATTCAATTATTTTATCAAGCACATTATTTGTAAAAATAGGCAAGAGAAACTTTCTATCACTTTCTATTTCATCTAATGCTTCACCTAAATTAGCTGGCAATGTTTCAATACCTTTCTTTTTGCGTTCTGATCTTGTCATTTTAAAAATATCTTCATGAACTTGGTCACCTGGCTCAATTTTTTTCTTAACACCATCAAGACCAGCTGATAAAACAGCTGGAAAAACCAAATATGAATTGGAAGATGGATCAGGAGCTCTAAACTCTAGTCTTTTAAGAAAAGAATATTTTTGACCCTTAAAGTGTTGAGGAACTCTTACAATTGCAGATCTATTACTTCCACTCCACGCAATATAAGCGGGGGCTTCATAACCTGGTACAAGTCTATGATAAGAGTTTGTCGTGGGATTACAAATTGCAGTTAAGGCTTTTGCATGGTTAATTATTCCTCCACAAAAATATCTGCCCAGCTGACTCAATTCATCCTTTTCATTTTCATCGAAAAATAGATTGCTGTTTTTCTTCCAGAGGCTTACATTAGTATGCATTCCTGAACCTGAATCCATCGAAATTGGTTTTGGCATCATTGTAGCAACTTGACCATATTTTTTTGCAATATTTCGTATGACATATTTGTAGGTCTGTGTGGCATCAGCCGCATTTGTAAGCAAATCATATCTGATATCGATTTCACATTGACCAGCAGTAGCTACTTCGTGGTGATGATTATCACAAAGAATCCCAAACTGTTCGTTTAACACATCTACACATTCATTTCGAAATGGAGTTAGTGTATCAGAAGGAGTACTAGGATAATATCCTTCTTGGAGCCCCATAGGATATCCAGTTCCCTCTAAGCTCCAAGGAGCTTCTTTTGATTCAATTGAATATGATTGACCTTTGTAAGGTGTTAATACGTCCCAATGAATTTTATCAAAGACAAAAAATTCAACTTCCGGTCCCCAGTTACTATGATCAAAGCCTTGTGTTTTGGTATACACTTCGGCTTTTTGAGCAATACCTCTTGGATCTCTTTCTAATCTTCCACGATCAAAACCCCAATACACATCACACAACAGCCTTGCTGTCTTGTGTTCTGGTATCCATGGGACTAGCGAAAAAGAATTTGGATCTGGTTTTAGCACAAGATCAGAATCATCTATACTTGTAAATCCTACAATAGATGATCCATCGAGCTTTGGAACACCGTCTTCCATCTGATCGGTAGTAAAAGTATCAGCCGATATTGTAGTGTGATGAAATCTTCCAGTAAGACTAGTAAATTGGAGATCAATGAACTTGATCTGATCATGTTTTATTTTAGCAAAAACTTCATCAGATGAGTAAGAAACTTGAGTTGCCTTTCCACCAATCACTTTATATGGCAATTTGATACCTTCAAGCTAACAAAATAAATCCGTCATTTAAGGATTGTTGGATGTATTAGAATGTCAGATTCAAAAAAAATTGATGCCAATTCGTTGTATCTTATCTTGTTACATGAAACTGAATACGATACAGTTCAAGAAATAAGCTCCGATCTTTATACTTCGATTTCTGATTTTGTTGGTCAGCTAAAAAGTGAAGGATATGATGGAGTTGAAGCTAAAGTAAAGGCCGCTCTTGTAAATATGATAACAGATATGACTTCACTCCTCTTGAAATTTAGATTAGCGAAAGTAATTGAATCAAACAGAGCAGATTACACAAATTTACTTGATGAAGAAAAATTCATTCTTGATGCTAATGTAGAAATGGATGAAAGAAGAGAAATGATTCTTTCTAGTATTTTAAACGGTAAATCCAAATTATTAGAATCAATAGCAAAAAACCATAAAACTAAATCAACAGTTGTTAGATTTCTAAAAGAAATGGATCAGATGGTTGGGGCTGATTTAGAAAAGTATGGTCCATTTAAGGCAGAAGACGTTGCAACAATACCTTTTGAGAATGCTCAAGCCCTTATAGCAAAAAAGCTAGCAGCAAAGGTAAGATGGGAAGACTAGATAGAAATTATACTAATTTCAAATAACTTATTGTAGAAATAATGTCACACCTTGATATTGATGTAATTGATTTTCTTTTATTAACCATTTATCCTGTTGCTGCTCTCTTTATTGTAGAGATGATCAGCAGAGTAACTAAGACTCCATCATGGCTAAAATTAACCATACAAGGTTTTGTTTCATTTGCGTTTGCAATTGCGTATGTAACAATGATTATTGCTCATTGGCTAACGTCATTTGTTTTGCTTGCATTAGGTATTGCATTATTGTACCAAGCTAGAAGAGCAAAAATACATCCCAGCAAATCAATTTACTAAAATCTAATTTTTAGATTTTCTAAATATTCTTTTGAAGAAACTTGATCGATTCTTACCGCCATCTCGAATTACTCTTTCTCCAAACGTTTTTGCTCTTATCTGAGTTAGTTTTACGCATCTGTGTTCTTCGGGAAGCCTATGTTCAGCACAAAAAGGATCTTTACAATAATTGCATTCAAACGGCATATCTTGAAGATCTCCACAGTAGGCACAATTTGCAGGTTTCATAAAATCTATACTAGCATTATTCTAATAAATCATACCTACAAAATTATTTACAAACAAAAAAGAGTTGTAATTTTAAGAAAACATATTTACAATGTTCCTTGGTCAATTCTCCTAGTAGATTTTTACTATGATCAAAGACAAAGTGGCTATCATTACTGGCGCAAGTAGTGGAATTGGTTATACTACGGCTCTAACTCTATCAAAGGCAGGAGCAAAAGTTACTATTGGTGCCAGACGGACAGACAGACTAGAAAAACTCGAAGCTGAAATTAAAAAAAATGGAGGCGAGGTTTTATCTCATAAATTAGATGTTACGAAAAAATCAGATTGTGATTCACTTGTTGATGCTACTCTTAAAAAATGGGGCTCTGTTGACATTTTGGTAAATAATGCAGGCCTGATGCCTCTTAGTTTTATAAAAAATCTCAAAGTCGATGAATGGGATCAAATGATTGATGTTAACATCAAAGGTGTGCTTTATTGTATAGCAGCAGTAATTCCTCATATGCTGGAAAAAAAATCTGGACATATAATCAATATCTCATCTGTAGCGGGAAGAATAGTTTTTCCATCTGGAACTGTTTATTGTGCAACCAAACATGCTGTAACTGCATTAAGTGAGGGGCTTAGACAAGAATTTAGCACTAGAAAAAATATCAGGGTAACATGTATAGAGCCAGGAGTAGTTGGAACTGAGCTCACAAAGACAATCACTGATGAATCATTACAAAGTTTCGTTGAGAACGCCAAAAAAATGGAATCACTTAATGCAGAAGATATTGCAAACGCAATTTTATTTGCTTTAGAAGCTCCCAATCACGTAAATGTCAATGAAATATTGGTAAGACCAACTACTCAAGAAAGATAAGTAAACTATTTCTTGTCTTTTTTTCGAATCATATAATCTAAGATAGCTTTAATATCTACATTAAGATCATTTGCATTTTTTGAAATATCTAATTTCTCGGGAAGTTTTTCTTTAAGATTATCATTATCTAATTCAATTCGTTTTTTTTCTTTGCAATCTAAATGATCTTCATCAGTTCCAGAAATTTTATGACACACTGAACAGATTTTCATTACAGATTAATTGTCAATTCCTATGATTTAATTATTTCACTCATAGCTTGAAAAATAAGGGGCCGTCGTCTAGATTGGCTATGATGCCAGCCTGGGGTGCTGGAGGTCGCAGGTTCAAATCCTGCCGGTCCCACCATCATATTAAAATTAACCAATACCATCAAATTTTTTTAGACTTTTCCAAAGATACCAAGTTGCAATAGTTCTATAGGGTCTCCACTTGATTGCAATTTTTTCAATTTGTTTTACGTCGGGAAGCTCATTTAATGAAAACATTAGTTGAATTCCCTTTTTTAATCCCAAGTCTTCAACTGGTAAAACATCTTGTCTACCAAGAGAAAAAATTAAAAACATCTCAGCAGTCCATCTTCCAATTCCTTTAACTTTAGTAAGTATATCGATTACTTCGTCATCTTTTAATTTTGAAATTGTTCGTAAGTTAATTTCTTTATTTTCAATTTTAATTGATAGTTCTTTGATGTAGGATACTTTCATTCGTGATAATCCGGTTGCATGAAGTTTAGCAGGATGTGTATTGATTACATCAACTGGTTTTGGGAAATTTGAATCGTATAAATTTCGAAATCTCCTAATAATTGATTTTGCAGCAGAACCAGCTAATTGCTGGGTTACAATTGCCTCAACTAATGATTGGTATCTATTTCTTGAAATTCTGACATTATAAGGTCCCACCTGCTTGATAATTTTAGCAAGTTTAGGATCATGTTTTAAAAAATTAATTGCTTTTTGACTTGACATTTTTCATAATTTTAGAGTTTCAAGAACTATATCAAAAGTCTCACGACTTGGATTGTGCTTGTAAGTTCGGAGTGCCTTAATTATTTTAGATTTTGGAGGTAATTTGTAGATTTTTTTTACTACTTTTGAAATTCCTGAACCAATAAAAATTCCTTGAGTTGCAGAGGTAACATTTGATACCTTTCTTTCTATACTGGCACTTTCAAGATCAATAATCGTAGTTTTTTTGTTTCCTATGATCACATGTTTTGTAATATTGCTTAATTCTCCATGGTCTAAACCTGCTTGATCTAAATTATAACAATCTTCCAAAACTTTTCTAATTTTAGATTTTAGAAGTATAGAACTTTTCTTTTCATCCAGCTCTTTAATCCATTTACCAATTCTTTTTCCATCAAGATACTCCATAACTATGAAATTTTTACTATTATCAATCAACACGGGCCCAACACCAGCGTTATTAGCTATTTTTAAAAATTTAGCCTCATTTACCATTTCTTTTCTTGACGAATCTATTCTGCGGATTTTTATTGCAACTTTTTTTTCCTTATTTTTTCCTAATACAACAATTCCAACGTATCCTTTTCCTAAAACATCCAGCGTACCTAACTTTAATTCCCCTTGAAAAGATATACTTTTAATTCCAAGTTTTTTCAATTCCTTAATTCTTGATTTTAGCTTTGGTTTTGTTGGTTTTGGATATGCTAGCACTGTTGAATAAGGTTCTTCGGATAATTTACTAATTGAAAGAAAAGATTGTTGCATCAGTAGAAACAAGTTCTGTGAGTGCCTCTTTAATGGATTTGCCATTGGTTTTGTTTGCTAGCTCTATTTTGAATCCTTTTTTAATATCCGTCTTCAATCCTTTTGGTACACCCGATTTGTTTAGATGATTTTTCAAAAGAGATTGCAAAAATTGTTTGGCATCGTCATGTTGGCGTTTTTGTAATGAAAGAATTTTCTTGCTAGAGTCAATCCACATAATTTTGCTCTTTTTAGAGTTTTTCCTGATAAAAACTTCGGAATCTTTCTCAAAGAAAAAGTCAGGACCTTCTCTGACTTCATCATCATAAATCTTCAATGACTGCATTAAAAATAGCAACCAAGCTTCCTTTTTTTCATCAGTGGTTGCGGCTTTTCTTAAAACCCTGAATCCTTCTACCTCCATTTGTGTTGCCAAGGATGTTGCTGCTCGCTTAATCTGGCCCCATATAGTATCCGGGCTTCTTGGTTTAAAATTGAACTTAACAACAATAGTATTTTCTAGATTTTTCTTTGGAACTATTGGTTTTGCTTTTGGTTTAAAGAAAGAAATAGATGGTTTTTTCATAAATGCTCTACAAACTAATACAAACTTTCCAACATTTTCAATAGAAATTGCTGCACCAAGATTTCTGTTACTGTCTATAGGATCAATTATTACAATCTGGGTATCAAACTTCTTAGTTGGTTTTCCAATGACTTGGTTTTGTTTTAATTTTGCAATTGCATTTATAACATCTTGGCAACTTCCAAAATGTAATACTAAAACCTCTGTAACATATCCACTAATACCCTGTTTGGCAATTTCAGAACCGTAGATTTTATAACTCATAAGAAAGTTCTTGAGTAATCTTACCTCATCTTTCATTGTTCCAGTAAGTGATTCTAGCATGAACTTTGTATGGAAAGGTGATCTATCTGCTGCACTTTTCCAATTTCCTCTTATGACATCATAGCAAGGAACAATGTTTACTTTTGTTCCTTTAATTTTAGCTTCTACATAGGGATGTTCTGAATATCTTACATAAGGCTGGAATTTTTTTAATGATTCAAATCCAATTTTTTTTGAAACCTCTACAAATTTTTTATCTGTAGTTGATTTCTGAAATTTTATGAAGATATCAATATCAGCTTTAGAAGGCAACCAAGTTCCTTTTGCATATGAGCCTCCAAACTCAATAGAAGTTACTTCTGGATGTTTAGAAACTTGTTTTCCTACTAAACTATAAGCAAGTTTTGCGATCTCTGTTTTTTCTTTTTGAAGTTTTTTTGACGGGATAGCAATTTTTTTTGCTTGAGCTAAAACCTGTTTCATTGTTTTGCTTTAACCACCTGTAAATCAGAATAGATTGGTCCATTTGGAGTAAGCTCACTTTTTTTAAATTTAATCTCCAAGATTTTTTGAATACCTAACGATGATGAATTTATTCTAGCCAATTTATCTGAAATGTCCCCAATCCTGTTTTTAATTCTAAAGATAGTAATGTGTGGTTTGAAAGGCTTATCACTCCTAAATCCAAGTGAAGATAATTTTTCTTCTACATTTTTAGCCAAGTTTTTCAACTGATCTCCTCCTGATTCATTAGTTCCTATCCAAATCACACGGGGAAATTTTGGTTTAGGAAATGCTCCTATGCCTGAAAAAATTACTTCAAAGGGAGAAAATTTGATAGTGTCTAATGCATTTTGAACTTTTTTTGACATTTCCTCAGAAATATCACCTAAAAATAATAGAGTAAAATGAATATTTTTTAAAGAAACTGGTTTTGCATTTATTTTTAATTCAGATTGAACTTTTTTTATTTCATTCAAAACTTCTTCATTGTTAATTTCAGCTGCCACAAAAGTTCGCATTACAAGTTTTTTGCTAGTATCTTTATAATGATTTCCGGTAACTTCATAGATTAGATTAGAGGAGATTCATAGAACTTGTCAAAGCTTATAGTTTGTCTTACTGGAATGCCAGGAGCTGGAAAATCTACAATTGCAAATGGTTTGAAGAATAAAGGATTTGAAGTGATCAATATGGGTGATGCAGTAAGAGCTGAAGCTGAAAGGAGAAATCTTGAACTAACTGGTTCAAATCTTGGGAAGTTAATGCTGGAACTTCGAGAAAAAAACGGCCCCGGAGCAGTTGCAGAGTTAATTCAAGACCTCATCAAAAACTCTAATCATGATATTATCATAATAGATGGAATAAGATCTAATGCAGAAATCAAAGTTTTAAGAAATTTAGGAACACTCAAACTACTTTCTATCCATGCATCAACTAATACTCGTTACAATTTTTTAACTAAACGTGCAAGAACTGATGATCCACAATCCAAAGAAAACTTTGATGAACGTGATGAAAGAGAGATCGGAGTTGGTATTAGTAATTCAATTGCACTTGCCGATGAAAGCATTTCAAATAACAATCTAACAATAGAAGAGCTTATTGAATCTGCTTTCAAAATAATTAACAGCTGGAAAAAATAAATGGAATTTCCAAACATAAATTGTAGAATAGATGCATATTGTTCAATTTATCCGTCTGAAAATCCACAAAAAGTGGAACAAGCTGTATCTAACGTACTAGATGGAATGAATTTTAAAACTAACAACGATTCACTTAACGCAACTTCAAAAAATTTAGAATCCTTATCTAAAATTTATGAGATCATCCATTCAAGAAAATCACAAAAAAACTACCGACGCCAATTAAATCAAAATTTATTGGGTGATTCTACTTGGTTTTATCTAAATAAACAAGCCGCATTTTCTAATGTAATAGCACTTTGTAGTGAAGCAGAAGAATCTCCTTTAGGACCAATTAAGGTAATTCTTAATTCAAAAAACATTGATAGAGTAATTGAATGGTTAATATCCTATTCCTAAGCAAAATTCCAAAAATGTGAACTAAATAGACCATTTTTTTTTACTTTGGGAATAAAAAAACAATTTTTCAAACAAGCACAAATGGAAAAAGAAATGGCAATTTTAGGCGTGAGTGTAATTACACTTTTCGTTGCAGGATTTGCAGCATTTGCTATTTATGATTTAGATGGTGTTTCACCTTCAGCATCAGCTGAGCTTAAGGATTATACCAAAGAATTTGAATCAATTCAGGCTTCTTTAAATCAAGTCAATCAAAAACTTGAAGACTTGGAATCTGACACAATACAAGAACTACAAAAAATTAAAGTTCAATTGGAAGAAGTAAGATCTAAAATTTCTCCAGCAGTATCTATTGATACCCCCACACCATTTTCAATTTCTATAGATAAAGCAATCTATGCTAGAGAAGATACAATCATTGTTAGAGCCCATAACATTCTTCCTCAAAAAGCTATGACTATTCAATTACTAAGTTCTTTTAATGAATTAATTACTACAGTTACTGCTAGATCTGATTCTACTGCTAAATTGAACTATGCATTTCAAATTCCTTCTTTTGTAACATCTGGTGATTACAGCATAAAAGCTACAACTTCTGATGGTAATGCAGACATTATGTTCTTTAAAATTTCAGATGTCATTATTACCATACCTGATAAACCTTCTATTGAAGGATTAGCAGTTGTTCTGGATAATTCAGTTTACAAATCTGGAGAAATGATAAAAGTAACCGGATTTGGTAAAGCTAGCACTCCTATAACTGCAGAAATAACTAGCCCTAATCAAAAGATTTCAACTGCTCACTCTAGTACTTCAAGTGATGGTACCTACACACTAATTTTTATCCTTGATAGTGATGCAAAAACTGGAAATTGGAAATTAAAAGTTGTGCATGGTGAACACGAAGAATTACTTTCCTTTACTGTCAAAAATTAACAGGAATTATTTTGATTATTCATATTGCAATCATCGGTGTGGTTTTAGTTGTTGCCGGAATCCTATTTTTCCCATATAGTCAGTATTCTAT
>CAWTZT010000050.1:0-6723 GCA_963919845.1 Thaumarchaeota archaeon CSP1-1 | reverse complement strand
ATTGATGAGACCCCAACGGTTAGGACATTAATTTTTTCTGATGATGTGATGTCTAATGTCCTTCCCGGCCAATTTGCAATGGTTTGGATTCCGGGTGTAAATGAATTACCAATGAGTGTTATGATTTCTCATGAACAAGTAAAAGCAGCATTCACAATTAGAAAAATATGTGAATATTCAACTGGTCTTTATAATGTCTATGTAGTAGAATATATTTTAAAATTAATTTTTACCAATATGATACATCTTCTTTTAAAAATATAACTCTGTGAGGGTTTTTTTAAAGAATGTCATTTGCCATATCCTCAAAGAAAACTTCAGCCTTTGTTTTTGCTCCGATGAGAACAGTAACATCATCTGAAGGTTTTACAAAAGTTAGTAACCGTAACAGAGGGACAAGCCCGGTCCCCCCACCAACAAGCAAGAGTTTTCCTTCTTTGATATCGAACGAGTTTCCATATGGACCACGTATTCCAATATATTTGTCTACAGCGACATTATAAAGACCGGTTGACGCTTCACCGAGTTTTCTAATTGTGAATGCTGCTTTTCCTTGTTCGTGAGAAATCATAACACTCATTGGTAATTCATTTACACCTGGAATCCAAACCATTGCAAATTGACCAGGAAGAACATTACATAATACTTCATCTGAAAAAATTAATGTTCGAACAGTTGGAGTTTCGTCAATTATTTTTTCAATTTTACAAATAGTGGGATAATTAGAATCTCTTTGCACTGCCAATCATTTCCTCAATATTCGATAATTCCTTTTTTTCCATGTATTGTTCTATTCCTTTATTGATCTCACCAAAAACATCAATCCAACCATTACCAACTGCACTGCCAATTTGAACCGCAGAAGCTCCTGCAAGGAAAAATTCCACTGCGTCTTGCCAATTTGATATTCCGCCGCAACCAATAATTGGAATTTCATATTTAGATGAAATTTCATATACACATCGTACAGCCACTGGTTTAATTGGAGTTCCAGACAAACCCCCAATCTTATTGCTTAAAATTGGTCTTTGAGTTTCTACATCAATTGCCATTGCACGTAATGTGTTAATTGCTGTAATTGCATCAATTCCTGCATCACATGCCGCAGATACTGTATCAAGATAATGTGTAGTTCCTAGTCCTACCTTTGCAATTACAGGGACACTAGTCACAGATTTTACTTTTTTAACAATTTTTGTTACAAGATCAGGATCATCACCAACTTCAAGTCCAACCTTTGCTACATGAGGACAAGATAGATTCAATTCATATGCTAAGACTTTGACATTTTCAAATTGCTTTACCATAAAATCAAAGTCATCTTCTTCTGAACCAACTAGAGAAACTATTATTGGAACATCTTTGTTTGATGAAATCATTTTTGCAAAATAAGTTGCACCTGGGTTTGAAAGTCCTACAGCGTTTATCCATCCATCACCTTTCACACTAAAAATTGTTGGGTTGGGATAACCCTCCCATGGTTCTTTACTTAATGATTTTGTAACAACAGCTCCTGCTCCAGCTCTGTAAATTCTATTGAAAACATCAAGTGAAATTCCTAAAATTCCTGATGCAAGAATTGTTGGCCGTTCCAATTTAATAGTTCCAATAGAAGTTGAAAGACTTGGTTTCACTTTGAAAACTAGCAAAACGTTCTCATATAACAGTTAATTTGTAGGATGAAAGGTTGGTACGTTTTTTAATGGCTCTATGAAAATTATCTAATTATGGATTCTGTCATTCTAACTGAATTAGGAATAGCTGTTTTTGAAGACGAAAAGTGTATGAAGACTTTTCCATTTTCTAATCCTTCAGAAGATTATGTTTTTGTAAAAAAAGGTGAGTCTAGGCTAAGTGATTTAGCAAAATTTCTATCAAATATTGACAAAGTAATTGAGGTAAATGATCAATCACTACTAGCGATACTAAAAAAGAAATCTATTGACGCGCAGTTAATGAATGAAGACCAAATAAATAAGATACAATCTTCAAAGCCCAAAATTTTAACAACAGTAGGTTTTGCTAATGATGAAAATGATGCAATGTCAAAATTGCGTGAATTTGCTATACAGCTTTCATCATCCAAAGTTTCAGAGATTTCAGCTAGTCCAGATCTACACATTATTCAGGCAATCAATGCACTTGATGAAACAGATAAGATCATGAACGGAGTTAGCTCTCGACTTCGAGAGTGGTATGGGTTACATTTTCCTGAACTAGATAACATAGTAGATAGTATACATGGGTACTCACAAATCGTATTAGCAGGCAAGCGAGATGCTTTATCCAAACAGGTCTTTGTGGATGCTGGTTTTCCTGATTCAAAAGTTGAAATGCTAACACTTGTAGGAGAAAAAAGTCGTGGTGGAAATATTTCTGAAGAGAATCTTACAATTGTGCAAACTTTAGCAAAACAAATTCTCGACCTTCATGAGTTAAGAAAAAAATTGGGAGAACATGTTGAAAAAGAAATGAAAACAATTGCTCCTAACCTTTCTGCAATACTTGGTACTTCGGTTGCAGCAAGAATTCTAGCACGAGCAGGAAGTATGAAAAAACTTGCTTCAAAGCCTGCAAGTACTATACAAGTTTTGGGAGCAGAAAAAGCTTTGTTTAGATCGTTAAAAACAGGTTCTCAACCTCCTAAACATGGATTGTTATTCCAGCATGCATTGGTACACTCTGCACCAAGGTGGCAGCGAGGAAAAATTGCAAGAGCAATAGCTGCAAAAGCTGCTATTGCTGCACGTGTAGATGTCTATGGAGAAGGTATAAATCAAGTTTTGTTAGAAAAGCTAAATGTAAGAATAGATGAAATTAGTAAAAAGTACAAAGATCCTCCAATAAAAACTGAATCAGAACCAATACAATTTGGAGAAAGATCAAGGCCGTTTAGAGATAAACCAAAACAATTTAGAGAAAAATCAAGGCCGTTTAGAGATAAATCAAAATTTAAAAAATCAAAGAATAAAAAGCGAAAGAAATTTGGAAGACGATAAAAAAAATTTCTTGTGGATTAAGGTAGAAGGTCAAAAAAAGCTTGCAACTGAAAACTTTGTTCCTGGAAACCGAGTTTACAAAGAAAAGCTAGTTAACAAAAAAGGAATTGAATATAGAGTATGGGATCATTTTAGAAGTAAACTTGCAGCTTCAATTATGAATGGTTTACAAGTATTTCCCTTTAAAGATAAATCCAGTGTTCTTTATCTTGGAGTATCTACTGGAACAACTATTAGCCATATATCCGATATTGTTGGAGCAAAGGGTACAATTTTTGGAGTAGAACACGCAAGTAGAGTTGCAAGAGATTTTCTTGATAGAGTTGCAAGTCATAGAAAAAATATTATTCCCATATTACAAGATGCAAGGCAGCCACAACAGTATTTTTCAGTGTATAGCAAAGTGGATATCGTATATGTAGATATTGCACAACCTGATCAAACCGATATTGCAATTGCAAATTGTAAAATGTATCTAAAATCTGGTGGTTACTTATTTTTAGTGATAAAAACTAGAAGTATTGATGTTACCAAGGCTCCAAAAAAAATTATTGATAAAGAAAAAAACAAACTACAATCAAACTTTGAAATAATTCAGGTAATTGATCTATACCCATATGATAAAGATCATGCGATGGTTATTGCAAAGTTTTTTGAGAAAAAATAAATTTAACCTAGTAGAATTTTAACTGGTTTCCAGCTTTTCCGAACAAAATTGGGTATTTCTTTGCCACTAGAGATATAATTTGTTACAAATTTGATAGTTTTTGAATCAGAGGGGTATCCACTTCCAAGATCATGTTTTTTTCTCAATCTTGCAATGGATTTATCCCGATTTACCTTGGCAATGATAGATGCTGCAGAAACTATTACAAATCTACTATCGGCGTGATGATAAGATCGAATCTTTTTACTATTAGAAAGTTTTGCAATCTTTTTACCAAATCTTTTAGGATTTACGTCACATGAATCAACATATGAAATATTTGGTTTGAGTTTTGAAATTACTTTAGCCATGTATTTTGCTTCTAGATTGTTAAGATTGTGTTTTCGTACACTAGAATCTATAGTTTTTGGATAGATTTTAGCAACATAATAATTATCAGCATAGTCGATAATTTTTTTGTAAAGTTTTTCTCTGGTTCTAGGAGAAAGTTTTTTGGAATCACGAACTCCCATTGATGATAATTTCTTTATCTTTGAGCGTTTTATTAATACTCCAGCAATTACAAGTGGACCCAATAATGAACCTCGTCCTGCATCATCAACCCCACAAATAAGCACTGAGTCCTTTGATTTTTTGTAATATTAAACCATTATAGGTGTAATAAATTTAGAATTCAAATTGCAAACTTCTGTAAATGAAATTATTGAAATAACTGAAGGTACTACAAAAATTCTAGTTCCTAGCAATTCAATTTCGGATAAAGTCCCTCCAAGAGATCCAGCGTTTTTCAATCCTAGAGCACGATTAAACAGAGATTTCTCTATCATAGTTTATTCTACATTTTGGAAAAATTTTGAAGGACCTAAAATTTTTCTTGATGGCATGTCAGGTTTAGGAGCAAGAACATTACGAGTTGCAAATGAAATTTTAAATGTTGAAAAAGTTTTCTTTAATGATGTTAATTCAAAAGCACTAGAATTAGCTTCAAAATCTACTTTTCTTAATAATTTACAAAACTATGAAATTTCAGTAAATGAAGTTTGTAGATTTTTTAGCTTGCACTCAAAAAAGAACCAAAGAGGATCTATTGTTGATATAGATCCATTTGGTTCTCCCACAAAATATATCGATTGTGGAATAAGAGCTACAATGCATGGAGGGATACTTTCTAGTACAGCTACAGATTTACAAGTATTGCATGGTCTTTTTGTAAATGCTTGTAAACGAAAATACTATGGAACACCAGTAAAAACTGAATATAGCAATGAAATTGCAATTAGATTAATTTTAGGATGCATAAGTATTGTTGCAGCTAGGTTAGATATTCAGATCGAGCCTGTATTTGTAGATAATAAAATGCATTACTATAGAACCTATGTAAAAATTCTGAACAAACCCGACACAGCAGATAAAATAGGATATATTCTTCATTGTAAAAAATGCGGACATAGAAGTCTTTCAAAAATCCAAAATGAGAATTGTGATGTTTGCAATTCTAAACTTGAAATTGCTGGACCATTATGGTTAGGAAAACTATTTGATAAAAAATTTGTAGAATCTATGCTAGAGGAAAGTAAGAATCATTCAGTAGATAAAAAATGTGAAAGCATTTTGGAAAAATGTATTTTAGAATCAGAAATGCCTGGTACCTACTTTACACTAGATGAAATTGCGTCCAAAATGAAGGTAGCACCTTTAGGACTCAAAGAAGCATTAAACAAACTACATCAAGAAGGCTTTCTTTCAAGTCCTACTTCACTTAGCACAACAGGTTTTAGAACAAATTGTAAAATAAATAAAATTATAGAAATTTTCTCAAATTAGCCTGTGAACCCTAAACAAATACAATATAATTCACTACTTGGTTTTCTACTGGCTTTTGGTTTTTTTAATTTTACTTTTGCAAACTTTTTTTTCAAGTATTGGTAAAATTCATTTGAATATTCTCCATCAAACACTTTAAAAAGAGCATTTCCTTTTTTTGCAAGAACTTGTTCCATAATTTTGGCAGCACTGTAATTAAGTGAAATTTGTTTTGAATGATCAACCATCCAATTACCAGAAACTTGTGGAGAAAGATCACTTATTACAGCGTTTATCTTACCGCCAAAAAATGACAAAATATCTTCTACTAGAGATTCGTCTTCAATATTTCCTTTTTGTATGTATGCATTAGGAATTTCTTCCACATATGCCATGTCAATTCCCATAACTTTTCCTTTATTTCCTACATGTTTAGAAGCAACTTGAGTCCAACCACCAGGTGCACAACCTAAATCTAAAACATAAAATCCACTACCAATAATTCTGTAAGACTTGTTAAGTTCTAAGAGTTTGTAAACAGACCTACTCCTAAAACCTTCTTCATGAGCTAGTTTTCTATAATGATCACGTCTTGCATCAATTAGTTTCATTTGGTTTTCTTCTTAGATTTTGTAATTTCTATAAGAACCCAATCCTCAATTAATTGGCACGTTCTTGGACTTATTTCGCCTTCCAAAGAACATTTTTGTTCCACAGGGCAAGTTAAACATGGCGCCTCCTCTATAGATTGGGTGCTTACGGGAGATTTCTTTATTATTAATTTGTAAGTCCATCTACCTTTTTCAAGTATTTTTTCTCTGGAAATCATTCCTATCCTTTCTAGTTTAAGTGCTAATCTAGAACCATCTCTACTAGTTAGTTTTAGTCTCTTCCATAATTCACTTTGAAATATTCCATCTGAATGATAAGCAGCTACAATCTCACATACTTTGTTAGTTAATTTTTCCATATCTATTTTTTCTATTTGAAAATTAGCAATTTCATCATCTGTAAGCTGTTCTTCTAATTCTTCTTCAAAGGTTTTCTTTTCTTTTTTGGCCTCTTCTTTCTTTTCTTTTTTAGCTTCTTCTTTCTTTTCTTTTTTAGTTACTTTCTTATCCTCTTTAACAGGAACTTTCTTTTCTTTTTTAGTTACTTTCTTATCTTCTTTAACAGGAACATTCTTTTCTTTTTTGGTTACTTTCTTATCTTCTTTAACAGGAACATTCTTTTCTTTTTTGGTTACTTTCTTAT
>CAWTZT010000049.1:0-3121 GCA_963919845.1 Thaumarchaeota archaeon CSP1-1 | reverse complement strand
TTTTCTTTAACCATGAAGTACCAATTCCTCTAATGATTTTATCCATTTGTTTTTGGCTTTATCAACGCTTAGACTAACAATTGGTTTTGAATTTTTTTCAAAAATGATGTGATTTCCTTCAAATTTTCCGATCTCATCAAATATGATCTTATTTTTTTTCAAAATTTTATTGATCACTTTGATGTTTTTTTTATTGGATACTAAAAGATATCTCGAATGACTTTCTGAAAATAAAATCTTATCAAGAGACAGAATAGAATCAGGAACTTTTTGAAGTGAAATATTACAGCCGATATTATTTGTCATACAAAGCTCTGAGATAGCCACTGCCAAACCGCCCTTTGAACAATCATGAACATTTTTTATCAGATTTTTTCTGATTAATGTTAAAACTGCCCTCATATTTGCCTTTGATTGCTTGAAATCAACTTTAGGACATTGACCTCCAATGAAATTATGAATATATTCATAATATTCAGAACCACCCAACTCATCTTTTGTTTTTCCAATCATGATAATTACATCTCCTGTGTCAATATTTTCAGTATGAGGAATGACCTTTTCACTAAGACCTAAAACACCAATTACTGGGGTTGGCTTTATTGGACCGTTAGGGGTTTCATTATAGAAACTAACCTTTCCACCTACACATGGAATTTGGAAATTTTTTGCAAAATCAGTTAAACCCTTCAATGATTCCAAAAATGTCCAAAAAATTTCTGGGTCTTCTGGGTTTCCAAATTGAAGATGATCCACCATTCCGATTGGTTTGGCCCCTGTGCAAACAATGTTTCTACATGCTTCTTCAAAACAACCAATTGCGCCTTCTCTAGGATCTAGATAACATTGTTTTGGATTGGCATCAATTTTTGCAGCTAAAAATTTTCCATTGTCTAAGCGTAAAACTGAAGCATCTAATCCAGGTTTAATTACAGTTCGAATTCCAACTTCATGATCGTATTGACTGTACACCCAAGTTTTGCTTGCAATATTTGGACTGCAAAGCATTTTCATTAAAATTGTTGAAAGATTGGATTTTAGTTTTAAATTTACTTTAGTCTGTAAACTTTTAAGATATTTTGGTTTGGTTGAAGGACGATCTAATAACGGTGCATTAGCAACTAATTGTGTTGGAAGAAAAGCCAAAGTCTTTTTACCTTTTGTTACGTGCATAATTCTATCGTTTTTTACTTTTCCAATAACCGAACAAGCTACGTGAAATTTCTTGCAGATGTCTTTTAATTTTTTTAATTTTGTTTTGCTAGTTATTATGAGCATTCTTTCCTGTGATTCTGAAACCATTATTTCGTCAGGATTCATATCAGATTCCCGCGTATGAATAGAATTTACATCAAGTTCAATGCCTATAGATAATGAATCAGCGATTTCAGATATTGCACATGATAAACCACCGCCACCCAAATCCTTCATAGCTTTGATACATTTCTGATTTCGTGCTTCAAGAACAGCCTCTATGATTAATTTTTCAATAAATGGATCTGGAATTTGAACAGCAGAACGATTTTCAGTTTCTAAAGAATCAGATGCAAATTGTGAACCGCCAATTCCATCACGTCCTGTTGGGCCTCCAATTAATACAACATTATCTCCTTTTTTTGCAGAATTTTTTATTAACCGTTCTTTTTTTCCAAAACCAATTGCTGCAACATCAACTAATGCATAATTAGTATAACAATCATCAAATTCTATTTCTCCACCTATAGTAGGAATTCCAAGACAATTTCCATAATCTGCAATTCCTGCGACAGTATTTTTAAAAAGCCATCTAGCATGAGAATCTTTTTCAATGTTTCCAAACCGAAGTCCATCAAAAATTGCTATTGGCCTGGTTCCAGCAGATAAAATATCACGTATTACACCTCCTACTCCTGTTGCAGCACCGCCAAACGGTTCTACAGCAGATGGATGATTGTGGCTTTCAATATGAACAGTAACAACATAATTATCTCCAACGTCTAAAACACCTGAATCTAATCCCTTTTCAATAATTACTCGTTCTCCAGTCATTGGTAGTATTTTTAGATGTTTTTTAGAAGATTTGTATGAACAATGTTCTGACCATTCAGCAGCAACTATCTGAAATTCTGTTTTAGTTGGTTTACGTCCAATTTTCTTTTCGAGATAAACTAATTCTTGTTTTGCTAAACTCATTGGGCAACACTGATGATATTGATGAGTGATTCAAAAATTAAAGAAGAAGGTTTATGATCGATTGGATTTATTGTGCGTTCTGTAGCTCTTTCTGGATGAGGCATCATTCCCACTACATTTCCTTCTTTGTTACAAATTCCTGCAATACAAAGAGAAGAGCCATTGACTAATTCTTCATATGTAAAAACAATTTGATTGTTTTTCTTTAGTGATTTTAGGGTTGTATCATCTGCATAGTATCGCCCTTCCCCGTTAGCAATAGGAATAGGAATTTTTTGAAATAGTTTTAATTTATTAGTAAATGGAGTTGTGTTGTTTTGAACTACAAGATTAGTCCATTTACACATAAAGTTCAATGAATTATTTTTTAAAAGAACTCCAGGCAATAAACCTGATTCAACTAAAATTTGAAAGCCGTTACATACTCCTAAAATTGGCATTCCTTTATCTGCAAATTTTCGGATATCTGAAATTATAGGACTGTGCGCCGCAATTACTCCTGCTCTAAGACGATCCCCATATGAAAATCCGCCTGGAAGAATTACTGCATCAAGATTTTTTGGTAGTCTTTTTTCATGCCAAAAAAATTGTGCGTCAATTTTAAAGACATCATTTAAAACATGATGCATGTCCCGATCACAATTACTGCCAGGAAAAACAACTATCCCGACTTTCACAATCTACTTAAAACGACGCGTTATTAAAATGAAATCACATTATACAATGTAAAGGAAAAATTTGTTTTTTAGAACAGGTTTGTGTGAGATTCAGGCATGAATACAGTTTTTATGTACTACAGAAAAATTATCGTTATGGGACAAATTCGTGACATTATGGAAAAAAATGTGATCACTATTGAGCATGATAAATCATCACTTGATGCTGCTAGTCTAATTAATGAAAAAGATATCAGTTTTCTTGTTGTGGTGAAGGATGGCAATCCTATTGG
>CAWTZT010000048.1:0-6543 GCA_963919845.1 Thaumarchaeota archaeon CSP1-1 | reverse complement strand
ATTTAGAATTTTCAGGTTTCCTAGAAACTATAAAATCTAACTAAGATAAGTAACATTATGAACTTCCCAACCATCCTTACTAACCCAATTATTAGAATATTAATAATATTTGGGATGGCAGGCGTTATTATTACCATCATAAGTTTTGCTCTAGGTTAAGAATTCAGAATCTTCTTTTTACCAAATCTCAAAGTGATTTAGCGAAATTAGAAATAAAAAAGAAAAAGAGGATTAGGTTGTATCGTTAACTTCATCTTTTACTGTTTAGTTAGTTTTTTAACCAAATCATGAAATTCATTTTCTGACATTGGAGAAATTTTCATTATTCCTAAATTTTCGTCTACATGTGATTCTAATTTATGGCCAACTAAAGGTGACAAAACTCCAGGAGTTGAACGTGTAAATTGCAATGCCCTCATTACTGCATTTAATTTACCAAATTCTGGCATCGCTCCAGGCGATAAAAGCTTAGCTTGCATTAAGGGCACACTAGTAAAAACACCTACTTCAAACATTTTTGCGGCATCTAAAATGGTTCCAGTTTTACCATCAAATGATTGATTTTGTATCATTAATGCTTGATCTAAATACATGTTAAATGGAAGTTGAATAAATCTAAACCCATGATTTTTACCGCCTACTTTTTCTGCCAAACTCATTATTTCAGATAAGAGTAAAAATTGGGGGTCCTCTTTTTGCACTCGAAAACAATTCCAAGTAGCCATTCCATAAAATCTAATTATTTCTTGTTTCCTCATTTTTTCATAAAATTCAAAAACCAATTGTAAATCTTTCATAAATTTTTCTTTTGAAATATCTTGAAGTTGACCTTCAGCTGCATTATGAAGATAAATTAAGTCAATACAGTGCAGGCCGAGATTTTTTCTACTTCTATTAAGTTGATCTTCAAGATATGGAACTTTCATACAATGATATCCCGAGGAAATGTCATTTGATTGAATTATTCCATTTTTGACATATTCTCTATTAACATATTCCCAAAAGTCTTCTTTAATATCACCATCATTTGTCACATATCCGTTTTTAGTAGATATGAAAATTTCATTACGATTTATTTTATTATCATCGATTAACTCTGCAATTGCTTTTCCTACTGAGCGTTCAGCTTTTTGAGAACGATAATTTATGGCAGTATCAATTACATTGAGTCCACCAAGAATTGATTTTTTGATTGCTTGTACAACAAGTTTATCAGTATTTTCATCAGCATTTCCAAGATATGTACCCATTCCCACATTGGATAGTGTTAATCCTTGAAACTTTCGAAAATTTTTTGGATTTACAGCAATATTATTTTTAGCAAATTTTGCTGTACCTTCTAATGTTGCAAAGCCAGAAATCATAAGGAAAGTTGAATGAAATAAGATTTAATTGTATTCGAGAAGAGTTTATTGAGTCAGATCAACAGTTTTGCCCATAGATACATTATTGATTAAATCAATTATTCTATCCATATCATACGGTTTGACGCTAATACCTGACACCTTCATTTTTCTTAGCATATCAATATATTCAGGAGTTAGTGATGCTGAAAAAATAATAATTTTCGAATCAGGATCATATTTACGTATATTTTCAATTCCATAAAATCCATCATATTGGGGCATAACTAAATCCATTAAAACAACATCAGGTTTTAGTTTTTGATATAATTCCACTGCGTCTTTTCCATTTCTTCCTTCTGCCAAAACATTAACATTTTTTACTTTGAGATATTCACAAAATACGTCAAGTACATCTTGTTCATCGTCTATTACGATAGCAGAGATCAATAATTATTTCACACTGAAAATCGACTATATCCTCTTGTATGTTTACTGTGAACATCTTAAATGTTCAAAAGAAAACCAATAACAAATAATGCCCCAGTTATTCGACTAAATATCAAAGTAGAATTCATTACTGGCACAAGTTTTTTAATTTCATCATAACTTGATTTTAATTTTATTCCAGAATTAATTACTAAAGGAATAGTAGCTAATGAAATCAAACAGTAAATTGGGAAAATTTCAAATGCAACGCCAACAATTAATATCAAATAAACTATTGCAGGAAATATCCAATATGCAAATATAGCTTTTTCTTTTCCTAAAACTATTACAAGAGTTTTTCTTCCTTTAGATTTATCTGCATTAAAATCAGGAAAGGATGTAATAAACAAGATTAGTGACGATAATGCCCCTACAAAAATTCCAGCCATAATAGCTGATTCATTAATTTCTGATGTTTGAATAAAATATGTGCCAAGAACTATCATTGTACCCTTAATTGCAACAAATAATTCAGCTAAACCAGAGTCAACAATCTTTGTGGAGTAAAAGTAGATTGATAAAATAGCAAATGCAAGAATTACTCCTATTATTATTCCGTTAGTAATTACAAAGTATAGCCCTATAATTGAGCCAATTACAAGAAATGCAATTCCAGCTCTATAAACTTGTGATGGTTTTAACAATCCTTCTGGCAAAACACCGGTTCCGCCACTCATTTTGGTTCTTTGTGTTTGTAAATCAATACCTCGCTTAAAATCCCAATAATCATTTAATAGATCAACACTTGCGTGAAGAGCCAATACACCTGCCATTGTTACAATTGCTTGAAAAATATCTAATTGTGCATTTTGCCACCATGTAATTGCTAATCCAACAGAAACTGCAACAATAGATGCTAAAAGAAATCTTATACGAATAACACGCAACCAAGTTGATAACATTACATTATATCTCCAAACATTTTCTAAACAACCAACGGTATTTTATGATGGATTTATTCTAAGCTTTGGATTACGAGGTGTTCGTTTTTTTGACACTGCAAGCTAGTCTTAACTTTCATTAGAAATTAAATAATATGATTGAAAAACATCTTAAAAGGATAAAAAAATCAGAGACAGGAAATCCTGCAGATGATGAATGGGCCGAAGTCTCTAAACTTAGTGAAAGAATTCCTGAAAAAGATGAATATGAAAAGGGCACATCACTTGGAGAAAAGCTTCCTCAACAAATCATGGAAGATGTACCAGAACGCTCCATAATAATTCAAAGAAAGAAAAGAGAGAACATGGAAAAATATGAAGATGATGCTCCAAAATTAAAGGATCAATTCACAAATACTGCGCAATATTCTAAATTAGTAAAAAACTACATATCAGAAAAACAATCAAGCTTTGAAAAATTTAAAAAACAAACTGAAGAATTTGATAAACAAATTTCAGCCTTAAAGCCTGAACGTAAACATGCTTTTGATTTATCAAAATTAAATTATAAAGAAAACAATGTTGAAATTATTAAAAATGATTTGGAGATTTTAACTAATGAACGTGAACAAATTAAAAGGAATATTATTCATTTTACAAACCAAATAGAAAAAGCTACCTCAGAGCTTAACTTTAAAGTTGAACAAATAGATGACATTCAACATGAGCTTAAGCGTCTTGAGAAAAAAGAAATTTTACAAAATAAAATTAAAACTGAAGAAGAGGCACTTGAAATAATAAAAAAAGAAATAAGTTATGTAGGAAACGTTGAACAAACAAAAAAAGTATTTGGTACAATTAACACAATAGTTGATTTACTTAAATCTAAAAACAAGTCTACTCAAAACGAGCTAAATGATGTTAAAAGAGAATTTAAAATTTTGAAAGAAAATTATGAAAAATTAATGAGTCAAATAAAATAAAATCATACCAAAGATTCATCATTAACGCTGATTGGTTTCCTACCATTAAATCCTGAATCTTTTTCATGCCAGAATTTAATTTCTTTTTCTCCATTTTTCCAACATAACCAAATTTCTTCATTAAAGCGTTTTGCTGGAAAATCTAACAGTCCTTCTTCTATTCCTTTAATCACTACTCCTGTTTTTTCCAAATCTTCAATGGATTGATAAAATTTTGTAACTGCTGAATTTAGTTTCTGTTTTATTTTCACATGCTCCTCAAATGTATTATCAGGCGATAATGCAGTATTTAGTTCCTGTTCAATTCTTACAATTTCATTTTTATGATTAGTAACTGTTTTGAATTTGTCAATAACTTTAGGAAGTATTTCATTTGCACTAGTAATTGTAAAGTACGAAAACATTGGATAATTACCTATTTGACTTTATTAAAAGTCTTATTTTAAAAAAAGTTCTGATCAATCCCTCACCTTTATTATGTGTCTAAATTGATCAAATTTATGAGCGAAGATAAACAATTAGAACAACTAATTAATCAAACCTTAGACGGAGCAATGGCTTCAATTCCTGCACATTTGTTGGAAATTGAACAAAATAAAGAAATTCTTAAAGTTGATAATCCTAAAGAATTTGTTTTCGGACTTGTAATGGGAATGGCGTTAGGTCTTGCAAGTGCTATGTTATCTGCTATGAAAAAGGGTTTACCATCACCACAAGATCAATTAAAGATAAGAGACATGGTCTACAAGAAGGTTCCGCAGATAAGAGAAAGATTATTTGAATGATCTTTACTAAAAATGAAGCTGAATTTTTAAAATCAATGGAAGAGTGTCGTGTAGCAACATCTCATGATAATATACCTCATGTAAAACCAGTTTCATACATTTTTGATAATGGTTTGTTTTTAATTGCTACAGACTATGAAACCAGAATGTACAAAAATATTCTTAGTAACCCATACACTGCATTAACAATTGACATATACAAACATGGAAATCACAAGGCAGTGTTAGTACAAGGAAAAGCAACCATTATTGAAAACGGAAATGAATTTGAAATAATTTACAAAAAATTTCATGAAAAATTTGAATGGGTAAGAGATGAGCCATGGGAAGAAAATGAAGCACCATTTATTCGAATTACACCAACAAGCAAAACAAGTTGGGGACTAGATGCCCTGTAACATTCTTAAACACATTTTTACATGATTCAATATGGGAAATAAAATCAAATGTTCTCACATTTTAGTAAAAAAACAAAGTGAGTCCTTGGAAATACTTGAGAAATTAAAAAACGGTGAAAAGTTTGGTAAATTAGCAAGGGAATTTTCAATTGACTCAGGCAGTGCAAAAAGAGATGGGAGTTTAGGATATTTTGGAAGAGGAAAAATGGTCAAGTCATTTGAAGAGACAGCCTTTAAGCTAAAAGTCGGTGCAATTTCTGAACCTGTTAAATCAGAATTTGGGTACCATATCATCAAAAGACTATCATAATTTAGAAATAAGCATCTAAAGCTTTTTTTGGATTTTCGCTTTTCTTTTGTAAGACTTGAATCATTTTATCTCCCATATTTTTTGCAGCAGTAATCTTTCGTTTACCAATCCAATAGTATGTTTCATCTATAGTTCCTTTAGCTATTAGTACAATTAATTTTCCAGCTTCTTTTCTGCCTGTTCGTCCTCGTCGCTGGATATATCTAATGGAACTTGGAACATTGTCATAAAAAATTACCAGGTTGACTTCGGATATATCTAAACCCTCCTCCCCAACTCTTGTAGCAATTAAAACTGTATAAGTTCCATCTCGAAACTTTTGTATAGTTTCAATTTGCTTTTTCTGTTTTAATCCAGTTACTCCAGATTTTCCGATTAAAATACCAGCTTTGATATTCATATCAGTTAGTTTTTTATGAATAACTTCAACTGAATCTCTATAACTAGTAAAAATTAGTGTTTTACCTTCAGTGGATTCTAATAACTCTTTTAGTTTTGGAATCTTGCTGTGTTCAATACCCTTTGATTGAGCAGATTTTGCTAATGAAATTGCTTGTGTAAAGTTAGGGTCATTTTCAAAAAGTTCCTTTATTCCTGCACCTTTTTTCTTACTAGTCCTTTCACAAAATCGTAGAAAGGATGTAACACCGTGGGATTCAAGCATGTTCAAGGCATAATGTATGCGAATTGCAGTAAACAGTGGTTTAGCAGATCTCCGATTGCTCCTTAATACAAAATCTCGCAGTCTAAGTAGTTGTGAAAGTGATTTGGTATCAGAAACTTTTAGTCCATTTCTTTTTAGCTCCATATATCGTTGATCAAGTGATTTTTTTACCAAACCTTGCATTTGTTTTAATTCTAGTGGTAACTCGACGTTAATCCATTGGGTTTTTGTTTCTTGAATGAATGGTTTTACATCAGAACTTTCTTCTGTACGTTGCGCAACATCTGAAATTCTTAGGTTGGTCAAAATTTCTTTTGCTTTTTCTTTTTCACTTGGTAAAGTGGCCGTCAATCCCATTATTTTTACATTAGAACCTACAAATCGTTCAACAATTCCTACATAGGCATAATCTCCTATAGCCCTATGTGCCTCATCAAAAATTACTAAATTGAACTGATTTGGAGATACAATTTGTCTGTCCAGATCATTTTTAGTAATTTCAGGGGTCGCACAAATTATGCTATTCATCCAAAGTTTTTTTCGTTTATTTATTAAATCTTCACCAGTAATTTGAGATATATCTTCTATTGTAAGATTATTTTTTAGAAATTCATAATGTTGATTAGTAAGAACTCTAGTTGGGGCAAGAAGCAAAACTCCACCAGTTCCTTTTAACAAATATTCTGCAAT
>CAWTZT010000047.1:0-10751 GCA_963919845.1 Thaumarchaeota archaeon CSP1-1 | reverse complement strand
TTTTTATGCTTTATCGATAAATTCATCTGCAGTTTTTCTAAATACTTCATAGTACAACTATTCTAATGACAAAAATGGTACACAACCAAACAAGTTTAAGCTTTTATTGTATAGCGTTTTGTTATTGCTTTGTGCAAATTGGAATTTCAGGTATAGGTATTGCAGAAAATGCCATTAAATCAATAAAAAAAGAATTGGAAATTGTCGGCATTAATGCAATTTACCTCAGTTCAAAATCAAAAACTATGAATTTAGATTGTGTGCTTGTTCTTGGCGGAGATAGAGGAGTACGTAATTATTTCCATAGAAATTTAGATACAAAAATTCCAGTATTAGGAATAAGCGAATCTGAATCCAATGGTTTTTTAGCACAAATTGATCTTAAAGAATTTCCATCTTACGTAAATAGATTAAAAAATCAAAGATATGAAATTGAGGAAGTCCCTAGGATTGGGGTAAAAATTGATGGAAAAAATGTTTTTCCGGTACTAAATGATGTTGCAGTTTTTACATCAAAAAGTGCTACATTAATGGAATACACTTTACGAGTTAATACTGAAGAAGTATGGCATGATAGCAGTGATGGGGTAATAGTTTCTACGCCAATTGGCTCATCAGCTTATTCTATGTCTGCTGGTGGTCCAGTAATTTTTCAGGATTCATCTGTTTTTGGAATAATTTCTGTAAATTCATTAAATGTTACACGTAGACCATTGATTGTTTCAAATGAAAGCTCAATTGAGATTGATGATATTTCTGCAAGATTACATTGCGAAGTAGTTTTAGATGGTATTGACCGCTATTCTGTTAATAAAATTGTGGAATGTACAAAGTATTCTCCATCAGCTAATATCATTAGAATGAAAAAAGATTCTACTGCAATTTCGGCATTGACAAAAAAGGTACATCTTGCTGAAGATCTACTCCGCATGCCACCAAGTGCTAAGTTATTGTTAAAAATTCTAGAATATGAAGGTTCAATGACACAAAAAGAATTAGGTAAAAAAACTCTTTTGCCTGATAGAACAGTAAGATTAGCTTTGAGTCATCTTTTACAGAAAGGATATGTTACTAAAAAAGTGTCTATCCGAGATGCACGACAAAAAATCTTTGAAATTTCAAAAATATCTTAACCTATTTTTTATTTCTAGTTGGAAGCTGCTTTTAAGAATGCTTCAAATGATTCTTCTGGAATTCCAGGTCTACTACTGAACTCTGGATGGAATTGAACTCCAAAAAAGAATTTGTGTGAAGGAATTTCTAAAATCTCCATCCTCTTCCCATTATCACTTTCACCTGAAAACACTATTCCTTTTTCAATAAATGTATCTAGAAATTCTTTGTTAAATTCAAATCTATGCCTATGCCTTTTTTTAATAACATTGGAATTATACACGTGAAATGCAAGCGAATTTTCCTTTACATTGATTTCATTGGCACCTAATCTTAATGATCCACCTTTATTCACTATTGATTTTTGTTCTGGCAATAAATCAATTATTGGGTATTTTGTTTTTGGTTCAATTTCTGCTGAGTTTGCATTATCTAAATTACATACATAACGACCTATTGCAACTGCTGCTAATTGGAATCCAAAACAAATCCCAAGATAAGGAATATTTTTTTCTCTTGCAAAATTAGCAGTTTTTATGATTCCTTCAGACCCTCTAATGCCAAAACCACCAGGAACTAAAATTCCATCATATTTTGATAAATCATTAATGTTGCCATTGAGAGTCTCAGAATCAATCCAATGAATTTCAACACTCTTTTTTATTTTTGCACTAGCATGTTTTAGTGCTTGATTAACACTAACATAACTATCAGCAAGTGTCACGTATTTGCCTATCATAGCAATGTTAATTTTATTATTTGATTGTTGCAATGATGCTACAGTTGCATTCCACTTGTCCCAGTTTGCTGAAGCATTAACAAGTCCTACTTTAGCAAATTTTTTGAAAATTTCGTCTACTATTCCTTGATCATATAGTATTTGTGGAACCATAAAAATTGATTCTACATCATGACAAGAAAATACATTTTTTAATAAAACATTAGTAAATAATGAAATCTTCTTTTTAGTTTTTTCAAGAAGAGTACTAGTACATCTTACAGCAAGAAAATCAGGCTGAATACCAATTCTTCTTAATTCTTGTACACTGTGTTGTGTTGGTTTAGTTTTTTGTTCTCCAACTACATCAAGTAATGGCGCAAGTGTTACATGGATAAAAATTACATTTTCATCACCTTCTTCTGTTCTGATTTGTCTTAATGCTTCAAGGAAGGGGAGACTTTCAATATCTCCTACTGTTCCACCACATTCTACTACGAGAATATCTAAAGATTCTTCTTTGGCAATTTTTCTTATTTGATTTTTTATTTCATCAGTTACATGGGGAATTATTTGGACGCATGCACCAAGGTATTCTCCACGTCTTTCAGCTCCTATAACATTAGAATAGATTTGAGCTGTAGTTATGTTATGAGATTTTGGAATATTTTGATTGAGAAATCTTTCATAATTCCCAATATCCATGTCGCATTCACCTCCATCTTCTGTCACAAAGACTTCTCCATGTGCGATCGGATTCATAGTTCCAGCATCAAAATTTAGATAGGGATCAATTTTTACGCAAGAAACCTTTTGATTAGAAAGCTGTAATAATTTTGCAATAGAAGATGAAATTACTCCTTTTCCAAGACCAGACATTACTCCGCCTGTAATGAAAATAAACTTCGTCTGCACATATGGGAATGGAAAATCCCATATTTATTCTTCACATTATCTTGTAGTATTTTTTAGGCTTTTAGTAAAAGTAGCAATTTTTGATTCAATTTTGCTAGCAGGAGTTCTTTCAATTAATCGTAAAAATGCACTTCCTACAATAATGGCATCTATTCCCAACGACAAATATTTTCTTGCATCATTTGGGGTATTTACTCCGAATCCAATCCCAATGGGGATTCTTTTATTGACAATTTTTTTTGTTTTTTTAATTGCATCAACTGTATATTTTTGAATTTTCGTTTGCATTCCAGTTGTACCAAAAATTGATACTAGATATAAAAAACCCGAAGTATCTTTAAGAATTTTTTTTATTCTTTCTGTAGATGTGTTTGGTGAAATTAAAAATATTGTATCTAAATGATTTTTCCTAGCTGCTGCCAAATAATCTTTTGATTCTTCGATTGACATGTCTGGCAAAATGAATCCGTCTATTCCAACACTTTTTGCTTTTTGCATGAATTTATCAAATCCCTTTTTGTAAAGTATATTCGTATATGTCATCAAAACTAAAGGAATGTCTGTTTCTTTTCTAATTTTTTTAATAATCTGAAAAAATTTATCGAGTTTAGTTCCATAGTTTAAAGAAACAGTGCTTGCATTTTGAATAACAGGACCATCTGCAATAGGATCTGAAAACGGATATCCGATTTCTATAATATCTGCACCACCTTTGACTAAACCCTTTACTGCAGACATTGTAGTTTTTTCATTGGGAAATCCTGCCATAATATAGGCAATTAATGCTCTTTCTTTTTTCTTTTTTAGTTGTAAGAATTTATTTTTTATTTTTGACATTTTTTTTCAAATATTCCTCAACAACTTCTACGTCTTTGTCTCCTCTTCCTGAAAGTGTCACAACAATGGAATCCGATTTTGGTCTCTTTTTTGCAAGTTTAATTACATCGGCAATAGCATGTGCTGATTCTAAAGCGGGAATAATTCCTTCTGTTCTTGTTAGCAACAAAAACGCATCAATTACCTCCCTATCTGTTGCACTATGATATTTTACTCTACCAGTATCCTTAAGATGAGAATGTTCAGGTCCAACTCCTGGATAATCTAATCCTGCTGAAATACTGTGTGTTTCACGAATCTGTCCTTCATCATTTTGTAAGAGATAAGTCATCATTCCATGCAGAACCCCTTTTGAGCCTGCACTAAGTGTAGCTGAATGTTTACTCGTTTTTAATCCCAGACCTGCAGCTTCTACACCTATGATTTCAACATTAGTATCAAGAAAAGGATAAAATGTTCCAATAGCGTTTGATCCTCCCCCCACACAAGCAACTAATGCATCGGGAGTTTTTTTGTCAAATTCTTTCATTTGTTTTTTTATCTCTTCTCCTATGATTGATTGAAAGTCACGAACCATCACTGGATATGGATGTGGACCAACCGCTGAACCCAATAGATAGTATGTAGTGTCTACATTAGTAATCCAATCACGAATTGCTTCGTTAATTGCATCTTTGAGAGTTTGAGAACCTGATTTTACAGGATGAACTTTAGCTCCTAAAAGATTCATTCTAAACACATTAAGTTTCTGACGAATGGTATCTTTGTATCCCATATACACTTCAGAATTTATTCCAAGACAAGAACAAGCCATTGCAGTAGCAACTCCGTGTTGACCTGCTCCAGTTTCTGCAATAATTCGTTTCTTTTTCATTTTTTTTGCAAGAAGCGCTTGACCAAGCGTATTGTTAATTTTATGTGCTCCCCCATGAAGCAAATCTTCTCTTTTAAGATAGATTTTTGCTCCTCCTATCTTTTCTGTAAGATTTTTTGCAAAGTAAAGCGGGGTGGGTCTTCCAGCGTAATATTTCAGATAATAGTTCAATTCTTTTTTGAAATTTTTATCATCTTTGAATTTTTTGTAATTTTCTTCTAACTCTTCAATTGCTGGAACAAGTGTTTCAGGAATGTATTTTCCGCCAAAATCTCCAAACCTACCTTGTTTTGGAAATATAATTTTCATATTGCATTCACCAACTGACTGACACGTTCTTGGATATTATCGCTTTTCATAATGCTAGAGCCAACAAGAAATGCGTTTGCGCCACAATCATGAAGGAAATTAACATCCTTTGGAGTCTCAATTCCGCTTTCTGATATGATCATTTTTGAATTTTTGTAGCCCTCTAGGATTCTCTTTGTATTATTGATATCCAATTCTAGCGTATCCAAATTTCTATTGTTTATACCTAAAATATCTGCCTCAGTTTTTAATGAATTTTCAAATTCTGCTCTAGTATGAGATTCAAGCAATATTTTTAGGCCATTTTTATGTCCATAATCAAGTAATTCATCAATTTCCTTTACTAACCCTTGGTCAAACAATGATTGTATCAAAAGAATGTAATCTGCGCCAATTTTTTTTGCAGCATCAATTTGAATTTTATCAATAATAATATCTTTCATCAATAGAGGAACATCTATCTCTTTTCTAATTTTTATAAAAAATTCTGGAGAACCTGAAAATAAATACGGTTGTGTTAATATTGATAATGCTTTTGCTCCACCTTTTATCATAGATTTTGCAATTTGTACTGGATCTGAATTTTTTTTTATTTCACCTAAGGATGGAGATGAAAATTTTATTTCTGTTATGAGTGTCGCATGTTGATTTTCTTTAATAGATTCTATAAGATTGGTATTTGATTTTGACAAGTTTTCTTTAACATCGTATATGCCTTCATCAATTGCAATTTGTGAATTTTCAAATAATTTTTTAAGAATTCCTTGCATATTACTCAAATTCCTTTAATTTTGTTATATCTCCATAAGCTCGAACAAAGTTTTCAAGTAACTTGAGTACATCACCGTTCTTAATTGTATTCAGCGCAATTTCTATTCCCTCCTCAAAATTTTTTGCAATATTTGCAACCATTAATCCCCCAGCTGCATTGAGCGCAGTGATTTCTATCATAGCATTGTTAGCGGTATTATTTAGAACTGAAACAAATGCATTAATTGCTTGGTCTTTATTTGAAATTTGTATATCCTTAATTTTAGGTTTAGTTAATCCTAATTTTTCTGGATCAATAATCATTGGAGTAATGATTCCATTTTTTAAAAAATATACTTGATTTTTTGACGTCGTGGATAGCTCATCTAATCCATCTTGTGATCTGACTGTCATGATATTTTCAGAACCACGTTTTTTTAATAATAAAACTATTCTTTCAAGAAATTCATCAGAGAATACTCCTATAAGTTGATTTTTTACTTGTGCTGGATTACTTAAAGGCCCTAATAGATTAAATGCTGTCCTTCCCCCTATCATTTTTCTAGCATTTGCTACGTTTTTCATTGATGGATGAAATTTTTGAGCAAACATAAACCCAATTCCAAATTTATCAATAATTTCTGCAACTCGATCAGGCGATGAATTTAGATCATAGCCAAAATACTCAAAAATATCTGCGCTTCCTGAAACTCCTGACACCGAACGATTACCATGTTTAGCAACGATGCCTCCTGCGGCAGCAATTACAAATGACGCAGTAGTAGATATGTTGAATGTCTGTAGGTTATCCCCCCCTGTACCACATACATCGATGATGGTTCCTTTACTTTTTGGAGAAACTTGTAGGGCAAAAGATTGCATTTTATCTAGCATTCCAAGTAATTCATCATCAGATTCGCCTTTATCTCTAAGATATTTCAAAAAGTTACTTGTTTCTTCATCAGAAACTTTTCCTTTTAAAATATTTTCCATGGCTTCACTAATTTCATTATAAGAAAGATTAGTTTGATTTTTTAATTTACTTAACATATTTTCAATCATTTATTTTTCACCATCTTTACAAAATTCTCAAGAATTTTTTTACCTTCTGGGGTCATTATTGATTCAGGATGAAATTGAACTCCTTCGATGAGATATTTTTTATGACTAACCCCCATTATTTCTCCATCGTCTTCAGCAATTGCAGTTATTTTTAGACTTTCTGGAATGATTGTCTTGTCTCCTACCAAGGAGTGATATCTAGTTGCTTGAAATGGATTTTTAACATCATTAAAGATTGTATCATCATAATGTTTTATCGGGCTAGTTTTTCCATGTCGAACATGTCCTGCATTAACAACTTTGCCTCCAAAACATTGTATGATACCTTGATGTCCTAAACAAACTCCAAGTATTGGAGTGGTTGGTCCTAACTGTGTAATGATATCACTGCAAATTCCAAAATATTTTTTTTCTTCTGGGGTTCCGGGACCCGGAGAAATAATTATTGCGTCATAATTTTTTTCTTTAATGCTGTTAATTGAGATTTTATCATTACGAATAACATTGGAATCAATACCAAGTTCTCCTAAGATCTGAGCTAAATTATACACAAAAGAGTCATAGTTATCGATAATGAGAAATTTCATTTTGATGCCTCCTTTAATGCCTGAATCATAGCTCCTGCTTTGTGTTCAGTTTCTTTTAGTTCATTTTCTGGAATAGAATCAGACACAATTCCAGCACCAGCTTGAACAAATCCTTTATCGCCGTCTAAAAATATACTTCTAATGGCAATTGCAAAATCACAGCATCCATTAAATGAAAAATATCCTACAGCTCCTGCGTAAGCGCCTCTTGAATTAGGTTCTTGCTCATCAATTATTTCCATGGCTCTTACTTTGGGAGCTCCAGAGACAGTGCCTGCTGGAAATACTGCTTTGAAAGCATCAAACATATCAAATTTCTCATCTAGAGTACCTACTACATGAGTAACCATATGCTGAACATGGCTGAATCGCTTGACTTTCATTAACTCTTCTACATGAACTGAACCATATTTGCAAACTTTTCCGATATCGTTTCTGCCTAAATCAACTAACATTGTATGTTCGGCAAGCTCTTTTTCATCATTTAACATCTCTTGTTTTAGCTCTTCATTTTTTGTTTCATCATCAGTAATTTTCCTAGTTCCTGCAATTGGAAATGTTTCAATTTTATTTCTAGTTACACGTAATAACATTTCAGGACTTGCCCCAATAATTATTCTATCATCCATCTTCATATGATAAAGATAAGGTGACGGATTCATCTTACGTAAAATTTTATAAACTTTCAAATGGTCTCCATGTACTTTAAAATTAAACCTTCTGGATAAAACAACTTGAAAAATATCACCATCATGAATGTATTTTTTTGCTTTGTTCACAATTTTTGTAAATTTAGCTTCATCCAAGTTATTTGAAATTTCTGACACTTGAAAATCACCGAATTTATTTTCTGAAATTTTTATTTCGTTTATTCTATTTTCATTATAGTAAAAATAGAATGATTTTTTTTGTTTATTATCATACAATATTCCATCTTCATATATCCCAAATTCCATTAACGGTGTATCCACTGAATGTGATTGTGGAACTTTTTCCCACAAAGCAACGGAATCATAATTTATGATTCCTACTGCTCCCCCAAGGTATCGATATGACTGGTCGGATATCTTTTCAAGTAACTGTTTAAGAGTTGTTAATGGATCATTGGTCTCAATTGTTTTTTTTGTTCCGTCTTTATAATGTAAAATTACTTTGTCGGAATATCCCTTTACAATTATTGATGGGTCAAACCCCATGATTGAGGTTTCAGCTAATTCTTCAGGTCCTGTTAACGATTCAAACAAAAATGAATGAGTGTAATTGTGTGCAAATTTACAATAAATTTCAAATTGATTTCCAGATAACTCTAGGGGTAATACTTTAGGAATGCTGCGTCCAAAGACGTCCACCCATGATTGCCATGATAACTACCATCTATATTTAAAATTTTTATCAAAATTCTAGGTAGTAGAATTGTTTGTTCGAGCACTACATACATGATCTTATGTGAATATCTGTGACTACTATTCTATAGGAACTGAGGGACTTCCCAATGCCCAGTTATGCCCCTCCATTTTGGGAGCACCTCAGTCTCCTTTTATTACCGTAAAGTACGGTACCTTTATATGCGATCTGAACTATTGTAAAATATGAGCCAATTATTGGAATCAAAAACTAGGTCGGCTCTTTATCAAGAATTTGTTTTCTCAAAAAATCAACCCAAGCTGAAATCGTTCGCTATTGAAGCTTCTTGTTATGTTTGTGGCAAAGGACTCAATGATGGATATTCTCTTACAGCAAAAAATTCTGCTGCCAGAACATTACTATTTTGTAATTTGCACTACTAGAATTGCCTAGATTGCTAGTCATAAATGCCTCTATTCGTGAGATTAGAAATTTTTTATTATTAAAAAACTGCAGACGAATTTATCGATAAAGCATAAAAATAGAACGCCCCTCATTTACGAACGAAAATCCCGTATGTCTAAAGTCATAACGGACATATGATTTGTTGGAGAAGATTAGATGGGGTTTATCAAAAACTAGGATATTAACAACATTGTGCTAGAAAGAACAGTAATTATTACAATCTTATGTGTGGTCTTTAGCAGTATCATTGTACATAAGAAACATGATTGCAATGCAATGCAAAATGGCGATCAATTCTTACATTGTAAAACCATGATCTAATTTTTATTTATCAAAGACGTAACTGAGTTAACACAATGTTTCAATCAGTAACTATTCTTGAATACCGACTGTATCATAAAAAGTGTGAATTATTGTTAAAACAAACAGAGATTCGATTTGCAGGATTCTTAGATTCTATGGGAAATTTGATTGCTGGAGGTTTCAAACAGGGGATAATACCACTCGATGATGAGTCAGAGCGACGAAAACTCCACATAGAAACCGTCCTCAGAGGAAAGATAGAACAAGAATTTAATTATGATTTGGGCTCAGTTGCTTATTCTGCTACTAGAAGAAATAAGGTAGTTACATTTACTTTTCCAGTTGATGGAAAGGTTCTCTTTGTGTCTTCCGAACTAAGCGTTAACATCGATAATACAGCAAAAAAAATTATCAAAATCTGTGGGATCTAATCTATTACGTAATTCTACTATAGATTACGTAGAATTACGTAGGTTGGATGCTGAACAAAAATTTTGGTCAACCTTTTTCAAATCTCAAAGTGATTTAGCGAAATTGGAATCCTAAGCTGTAGAGCTTTCTTTAAGGGCTCTATCTTTTTTACAAATCGCACAATACTCTTCTTTTTTATACTGATTAATCGGAGTTAAACAATCATGGCAATATTTCATGATTTTAGGAGTTAATCTGATTATATTAAGAATTTTATGAATTTACCTGAATCTTGTAAAGAAAAACAGAACACTTTTGATGCCAGAACCCTTTATTTTGTCATATTCGTTGATGAGAAAATTATGGTAGAGATTCTAAACAATCTTGATGATTCTATGGATGAGCTAGTAGCACAACAAAAATTCAAAGACTGGGTAGAAATGGAAGACTTTCTCGATGTACAATACCAGTCACGCCTTGAAATCATATTACGAGGAAAGTCAAGTAGCATTGACGACCTGAAATCTGAAATGAAAAACAGGATCATGGAAAGAAAACAAAGACTCTTCAACCACTTAAAACAAACATTTCAAAAAGGAGAAATTTAGTTGCTTGCAATTATTTTGCTGTAATACACGTACATTTTTTTATTTTGTAAAGTGATTTAGCGAAATTAGAATCTTAGAGTTGGAAATATATTCTTTAATGAGTGTAACCATGCTAAAGGAGAATAATATGTTTAAAAAATTACCAATAACAGATTTTGAAAAATCACAGATTATGGGATTTAAAAAATGGCTGACAGAATTGAAAAATAGATTCAATTCCTAAGAGCCCATATTCATAAAATATTACTTATTCTTTTAATCAAATCTCAAAGTGATTTAGCGAAATTGGAAAGTTATGTAATAAGCATTATTCGATGAATTAATCAATTGGTTTTGTAATTGCACCTTCTGCTGCTGAACCTACTAGGGAGGCGTATTTTGCCAATGCTCCTGAAGTATAATTTGGCTTAGGTTTTGTCCATTCCTTTTTCCTTTGTTCTAAATCCTCTTTAGAG
>CAWTZT010000046.1:0-15389 GCA_963919845.1 Thaumarchaeota archaeon CSP1-1 | reverse complement strand
GTTGGAGATTATCCGTACTTTTGTTTAGTCCATCCCTGGATGGAAGGAGTTGTACATGTAGTAGCATCATCTACCCCTAGCGCTCAAACAATTTTTGGGGTAGGATCTGATGCGGGAGATGGTTTGACAACTTTTCATTTAGATTACATTTTAGATAGAAATCTAGTCAGTATTACAGTTGATGAGGCAACTAAATCTCTAATTCTCACCCTTTCTGGAAATTCGTTGGGGGACGAGTTAACAATCATCTTGCCGGAGGATTTAATCAAAAATCCAAATGCTGTTTGGATTGATGATGTTCAGGTTACAAATTTTGATTCAGAAAAAAATGGTGATACAAGTACCCTAACAATTCCTCTTGAAGAAGATTCTGAAGAGATTAGAATTCAGGGAACTGCTGTTGTTCCAGAATTTGGTCCAATTGCTATCATCATTCTAGGTATTGCAATAATCAGCATGATAGCATTTTCATCTAAAACACAAAAAAATGGAATTTTAAAGTAATGTCTGAAAAAAAATCCAAGAAAATAAAAAACACCAAAAAAGAATATGATCAGGCTTTAGTCTCTGATGACCCAACCAAAGTTTCACCCCAAGATTTACAAAATTTAGCAAAAGAGGCAGTAAAGAAATTCAAATCTCTCGGATAAAACTAGCCAAACTTTCATTATAACCAACAATTTCTAAAAGAGTATGATTTTGTTTGGAAAGCCCATGGATTCTGAGGATTTAATCTACAAAGGAGTTGCATTTCTTGATAAAAATCAAGCAAAAGCAGCAATTGCACTTTTTAATCAAGCCCTAAAAGCTAATCCAAAAAACACATCAGCTCTTTATAACAAAGGACAAGCGCTAAATCAAATTCGAAAGTTTCAAGATGCAATTACTTGCTTTGATAAGATTTTAGAAATTAACCCAAAAGATGCACCTGCACTAAACAATCGTGCTATTGCACTTGCAGAGCTTGGCAATCCAGATGGTGCAATGGAATTTTATGATAAAGCTATTCAGGCAGACCCAAAATATGCAGCAGCATACTACAATAAAGGAGTACTTTTTGACAAACTATCAAAACACGAAGATGCTATGAAAAATCTTGATGATGCAATTAAGCTTGAACCAAAAAAACCAAACTCTCGTTTTTACAAGGGAATTGTACTAGGAAAAATAGGCAAACATGAAGAGGCTCTTAATTGTTTTGTAAACATATGTCATTCACATCCCAAACATATGGATGCTTTTTTTCATAAAGGAATTGAACTTGCCGAACTTGAACGACATAAAGAAGCAATTAAAATTTTTGACAAATTATTGGACAAACATAAAGACAATGTTAACGTTATTTATGCCAAGGCGCGTAGCAAAGCAGCATTAAATGAAATTGGAGAATCTCTAGCTTTGCTAAAAAATGCAATTTCAAAAAATTCCAAGGTAATTAAAAAATGGGCACAACAAGAGAAAATTTTTGAAAGATTTCAAGATAATGAGCAATTCCGAAAATTGATAAAGTAATTTTATAGAACCTTATTCCTAACTGCATCGATTCTTAATAGACCAACCTTTTTTTTCGGGCCTACTAATCGGGCTTCATAAATCGGGACATAAACCTCGGCTACTTTTTTAATTATAACTTCATCGTTTAGATTCCGAACATCAGGTTCTAAAAAATTTTTTAATTTCAAAGTGAATTTTTTGATTGCGGCATCATATGTTATTTCTGGTTTTTTTACTTGATCTTCATGCATTTGTAAAATTTTCTTTGGATAATTCTCAATAGTTTCTGAATTAATTTTGTAAGGAACTGAGATTTCTTTTCCATGATTATCAAAAGATATCTGATCTTCTTCGTCAATGAAAACGTGTTCTTCTAGTCTTAGATCTACTTTGTTTTTACTTTTTTGAGAGATTTTTTTTAAAACACCAGATTTTTTCTTTATAGGAAAAACTCCATCTCCAAATACTACTTCACGTACATTATAATCAACAGAGAGTGTATGAGTTGCTTTTCGAAAATAATCTGCAGTGTATTTTCCTGAAATTATCAGAATAGCTTCAAATAACAAATTCAAAGAATGAACATGGACTTCTTCTGGTTTAGGTTTTTTTAAAAATTTTCTGAATACATTCGTCTTCTTTTGTGAAATTATTCTTTTGGCATCATTTTCATCTATCTTTTTTCTTAAAACAATTGTTTGTACTTCATAATCCTTATCCAAACTGGATTTACCAAATGAGGCATCTCTCTTTTAAAGTAACTGTGAAAAATCGGAAAAAAGAAATTCACTAATGTTTAATTAAAAATGAATAATGAAGGTCAGAAAAGTAGAGGAAGTTGAAGCAATAGAAGGAAATGAAGGAACAATAATTCGTCAAATATTTCATCCACATAATACATTAAATGGAATCAGGTATTCAATATCCCACTCTATAGTATTGCCTGGAAAAAAATCCAAACTACATAAAATGACGACTTCAGAAATTTACTACGTTTTAGAGGGTAAAGGAATACTGCATATTGATGATGAAGTTGTTGCAGTTTCAAAAGACCATGTGATCTATATTCCACCACACTCTAAACAATTCATAGAAAATACTGGAAACAAAGAGTTGAAAATTTTGTGCATAGTAGATCCTGCCTGGCGTCAAGAAGATGAAATTTCATTAGAATAGTTATTTTCTATAGCAAAAAAATTATCAAATTGTTTTTAACATAGAAGAAGTATTCCTAAGTAATTGAACGCATACCAAGCTACCCAAACACTTCAGGTAGATTCAGATGCCTCATATGAAAATATAAAATATGCTTACCGTAAATTAGCGCTAGAATATCATCCTGACAAAAATAGAAATGAAAGCGATGGAAATAAATTCAAAAATGTAACAGAAGCATATCACTTTCTAAAAAATAATTATAAGAAATTAAATTCTATGAAACGTGCAACGAGCTCAGAATGGAATTTTACTAATTCTAAAACCAATTACGAACAAACCTCAAGAAAAAGGAAACCTAGTTGGGGCGGACCCCCAGGTGGAAAAACTCCTGAGGAAGATTGGGGAAGGTTTACTAGAGATTTTGAAGAGACCAATCCAGATTTTTGGAAAGAATATGAGAAAAAATTTTGGCAAGAGTATGGAGGTACAATAAAAGGAAAAGATGGGACGAATAAAGATTTTGCAACAGCAAAAAAGAATGAACCAAACCTGAATCTTGAAGTTGATGTAGATCCAAGCTTGTGTATTGGGTGTTGTAGTTGTGAAACAATTGCTCCAGAAGTATTTACAGTTGATAAATCAACAAAAATGAATCCAAAATCTAGTGTTTATAATGAAAAAGGTGCAGGGTATGACAAAATCATGAATGCGGCAGAGACTTGTCCCACAAAAGCAATTAGCGTTGAAGATAGAGATACAAAGAAAAAACTGTTTCCTTGGTAATGCTATTCCTTTAGTTTTTCATGAATTTGATTTATCTCACTTTCAGATAATTTAGGCCTATCTTTGAACATACTATGAACAGGGCCTGCTGAATCTTCAGCACTTCTTGGAATAAGATGAACATGCACATGAGGTATTTCTTGTCCGCTTTCTTTTCCATTATGAACTGCCAATAATGTGGCGTTTGAAATTTTGTCAACCTTTGATATCACTCTGCGTACTGTTTCAAATAAATCGGCATTATCCTCTGCGGAAATATCTTGCATTTTCTCATAATGATTTTTCGGAATTACTAAAGAATGGCCTTTAGTTAGAGGAAAAGCATCAATGAAGGCCAAGGATTTTTCTGTTTCTCCAATTATTTTTGCTGGAATTTCTCGTTTTACTATTTTACAAAATATACAGTCCATATTCTTAATTATCAAAAAACATTATTAAATCAATTTCAATTTTTATGGTTCAACAATTGTTGCCCATGCTAGTCCTTCACCATACTTTACAGTCACTTTGGAGCCTTGTTCAAGATAGCAGTTTTTTATGGTTTTTGGAATATCATCAATAGTGTTTACATAGCAAACTCCATCAACACTTGAAAGGAGTTCAGTTTCTTCAAAAACGTCTTCACGTATTAAATTCCAGAAAGGAAAAATAACAGTAGCTAAAATTAAACCAGCTAATACAAACGCTCCACCAAAAAGTGCGCCATATTTTTGCGAGTCGGTTATCTCAACCAATATTATTTACCACATTCCGCCATCAGAACTGCTACCTTTTTCATCCAATTTTTTTTCAGGTACATTTCCGTGTGCTTTTTTTAGATGTCTTTCAAGTCGTTCAGGTGAAGGTAATTCTAGACCACATTCTTTACATTTTGTTTGGTTTTCATCTTTCTTCTTTTTGAATAATCCCAATTCATTTCTAAAGAAATTTGAATACATTATAAAGGATACTGACATCACCGAAAATAGTTGAGTATAAAAAATATCACAGTTTTAGGTTCTGGAATTATGGGTCATGGAATTGCTCAAGTTTCTGCAATGGCGGGTTACAACGTTGTTCTAAGAGATATTGAACAAAAATTTTTGGATAAAGCAATGGAGAAAGTCAAGTGGAGTCTAGACAAGCTTGTTTCTAAAGAAAAGATTTCTCAAAATGAATGTGACGAAATTTTTTCAAGAATTAAACCAATAGTCAATTTAGATGATGCACTCAAAGATTGCGATATGGTAATTGAAGCAGTTCCAGAAATAATGGATTTGAAAAAAAAAGTTTATGCCGAGTTAGATGAAAAAGCTGGTAAACAAGTTATTTTTGCATCAAATACTAGTACTCTACCTATTACAGAAATTGCTAATACAACAAGTCGTCCAGAAAGATTCATAGGAATTCATTTTTTCAATCCACCATTACTAATGAAATTGGTAGAGATAATTCCAGGTCAAAAAACATCTGAGGAAATCATAAAGATTACAGAGGATTATGTAAAATCCGTAAAAAAAGAACCGGTTTTATGCAGAAGAGATGTACCAGGATTTATTGTTAATCGTTTATTCATTCCTCTTGTACATGAAGCATGCTATGTAATGGACAGACAAGGAAATCAAATGACTGAAATTGATTCTGCTGTAAAGTATAAGCTTGGTTTTCCAATGGGAATTTTTGAATTAGCAGATTTTACTGGGATGGATGTGATTCACAAAGCTACAATTGAAATGCATCAAAGAGATAAAAAAGTAATTAACCCTCATCCAAAAATCGAGCAATTATTTAACGAAAAAAAATTGGGCAAAAAAACAGGAGAAGGATTTTACAAGTATTCAGATGAAAAATATGAACGAATCCCCTTGTCTGAGGATTTAGCTCAAAAATGTAATCCAATCCAAATTGTTGCAAATATTTTGAATAATGCAGCATGGCTGGTAACGAACAAAGCAAGTGACATTGAAGAATTAGAAAAAGCAGCAAGACTTGGATTAGGGCTTAAAAAACCACTTTTTGAAACTGCAAAAGAATACGGAATTTCAAACATTGTTAAAGAATTGAAAAACCTTGCAGAAAAATATGGTCAGTTCTATGAACCAGACCCACTACTGGTTTCTATGCAGTAATTTGTTCTAGGGCATTTGAGTAAAACGAGTTTTTTTTTAATTTCGCTAAATGTTTATACTATTCTCATGTAATGATTTGGGATAGCGGGGCCACATGATTTTAGAAAACTAGAATCCTTGTGACAGGATCCCCGTTATCAAATTTTTAATTCCTATTTCGCTAAATCACTTTGAGATTTGGAACATTTCTTAAATAAAATAAGAGCGTATTGTATGAATATATGCCCATACGAACATCCATAATGCTTGATGATGATTTATCAAAAATGCTCAGATCCAAACAGGCAAATCTAATTAAAAAGAGTAAAAATTCTGTTACCTTCTCTAAGGTCATAAACCAGACACTAAGAAAGTCTCTTAAAAAATAAATTCGATTTATTTAGCTATCTGTTCAAGAATGTATTTTACTGCATCCTTAGCTGAATTAACTCCTACAATTTTGATAATTTTTCTATGATCTAAATATTGATCAGAAAATTTTTCGGCCATACCCCCAGAATTTTTTAATGCAGCAATTGGCTTTTTGTACATGTAAGCTGCACAAATCTCAGAAAGTGTTCCAGAACCTCCACCAATTACTATAACTCCATCAGCTGAGAGTGCTGTTAAAAAATCTCTTGTATGACCCATTCCTGTTGGAATAACGACATCACAGTATTCATTTGCAAATGAGGCATCACTTTGTGGGATTATTCCTACAGTTAGTCCACCAGCAGCTTTTGCTCCCTTACAAGAAGCCTTCATAACTCCTTCAAGACCTCCTGAAACTAAAACAGAACCTGACTTTGCTATTTCGGTTCCAACTTCGTAGGCTAATTTTTCATGTTTAGGGGAACATCCTGCTATATCATGTCCAATTACCAAAATTTGATGTTTTTTTGCCATGTTAGTGGTTTTGACTATATACGGTATCAAAACCTTTTCAAAATCTTTCAGATGTTGTGTTCCCAAAACAAACGTAAAGGATATTAAATATTGAATTAAATTCAAATTATGAAAAAACGATCAATGCCAATTTGTTTCACAACTGAAGAATACAAAAAGCTTGAAGAATTTGCTAAAGCTAAGGGTTTGCTTAATGCAAGTCAAGCAGTAGAAAAACTTCTTAAGAAATAATCATTCTCCAATTTTTAGGAATTTCTTGCAAAGTTTAATTTTTGAATTGAATTATCATGATATGATATTTAAAACGAAATTCTATTATTCTAAATTTAACGGAGAGATGAAAAAAAATGCTATTTAATCGAAAACCATCATTTTGTACCATTTGTAAAAAACAGATTACCCATAAACACAAGCCAAAGAAAGAGTGGGGCATTACTGGTCCTTTATGTGCAGATTGTCATGTTGATAAAATGAAGGAATTCTATGAAGGGACAATTAAACAAAAATGTATTTCATGTGGAATTACTAAAAAAATTACTGATTTATGGGAACCGCGATGGCAGTGGGACATGGAAGGGTTGTTATGTAAAAATTGTTTTGATAAAAAAGAAAATGACTTTAATGTAAAAAAAGAATTTTGTAGTAGATGTGGTACTAAATTAGGTTTTTTTAGGCAAAACCCTAAAACTAAATGGAATGTTGAAGGCCAATTGTGTAAAGAATGTTGGGATTTTTACAAAGTCGAACAAGGTTAGAATCCTATGAAATTTTTTAAAAAATTTGAATGTGAAAAATGTGAAAAGAAATTTTCACAACAAGAAGAGTTAATGCAGCACCTACAGATTGTCCACTTTAATAACACCCCTTATGACTGTAAAAAATGCAATCAATTTTTTTCAAATATGGAAGACATGCGTACCCATTTACAAAGGTATCATAGCTACAAAAAAGAAAGAATAGATTAGATTGCTTTAATAGATTTAACAATAGGGGCTCGAACTTTAATGAATACCCTAAAACCACAAATGCATTTGATCTCTGGGAGTCTACTTAACTCCGTATTTGCAACAGTAGTTCCACATCTAAGACATGAATAAATTACATCAAATTTTTCAGTTTGATCAGATTCACTCGAAGAATTATCTTCCATTGGTGGTTCAGACGATGGTGTAGTTGTAGGTTCTTCAGACGATGGTGTAGTTGTAGGTTCTTCAGACGATTGTGTAGTTGTAGGTTCTTCAGCCATATCTAATTCCAAAATTTTCTGTAATTTAAGGATAACAAATCTCAAGTAAGTGAAAGCTCAATGTAAACATCGTCAGGAATCTTTAATCGCATTAGTTGCCTGATTGCCTTATCATCTGCATGAATGTCAATTATTCGTCTATGCATTCGCATTTCCCATCGTTCATAGGTTTCTGTTCCACTTCCGCAAGGAGATTTTCTTGTTGCTATGTGAAGTCGTTTTACAGGTAATGGAGTTGGTCCTTTTACTTTAACTCCCGTTTTTTCACCAATGCCCATTATTTCAGTACAAACACCATCTAATTTTAACAAGCTGGTACTTGTTAATTTGATTCGAGCAGCTTTAGCCATATAAATAATTCACTAGGGTTTGTATTCTTCAGTAATTTCTTTAACGATTCCTGCAGCGATTGTTGCACCCATATCCCTTAGTGCAAACCTTCCCATCTCAGGAAAATCTTTGAATGATTCAATGCATGTTGGTCTTACTGGTTTAATTTTGACAATTGCAGAGTCTCCAACTTTAAGAAATTTTGGATTTTCTTCCTCAACTGCACCGGTTGCAGGATTTATTTTTGCTTCAAAAGCAGTAAGGGTTGCTGCAACTTGAGTAGTGTGTGCATGCATAACTGGTGTGTAACCAGGAGCAAGTGCGGTTGGGTGATGTATAATTATAATTTGGGCTCTAAATTCGTTTGCTACTTTTGGTGGAAAGTCAGGAGTACCCATAACGTCTCCTCGTTTGATATCTTTTTTCTCTACACCTCTTAAGTTAAAGCCAATGTTATCACCGGCTTCAGCTGAGGGCATTTCAGTGTGATGAGTTTCAATTGATTTAATTTCACCTGGAGCACCTGAAGGCATTATGATTATTTTATCCCCAGCTTTCATTTTTCCGGTTTCAACACGACCTACTGGTACGGTTCCTACACCAGTGATAGTGTAAACATCTTGAATAGGTACACGTAAAGGTTTACCAATTGGTTTTTCAGGAAGTTGAAAGTCATCAAATGTTTCCAATAAAGTCTTTCCAGTCCACCATTTCATATTTTCTGACTTTTTTACAAGGTTGTCACCCTTCCATCCAGAAACTGGTACGACTGGAACTGAATCAATTTTGTAACCAACGGATTTGACTAGTTTTTCCCCCTTTTCCTTTGCGGCTTTGAATGCATCCTCAGAGTAGTTGCTGACATCCATCTTGTTAATTGCAATTATAATCTGATTTACGCCGAGTGTCTTTAACAAGAATGCGTGTTCTCTTGCCTGTCCTCCCGGTGCAACAGCAGTGTCAGTTTCTCCTTCCTTTGCTGAAAGAACTAAAACTGCACAGTCTGCTTCAGAAGCACCTGTAATCATGTTTTTGACGAAGTCCCGGTGGCCAGGAGCATCAATTAGTGTAAAGAAGTATTTCGGGGTTTCAAACTTTTGAAATGCAAGATCTATTGTAATTCCTCGTTCTCGCTCGTCTTTAATATTATCCATAACCCATGCATACTTGAAGGTATCACCCTTTCCTATTTTTTCTGATTCTTCTGCATGTTGTTGTATGGTTCGTTCATCAATTACACCCATATCCATGAGAAAGTGGCCCATTGTTGTGGACTTTCCGTTATCAATGTGACCTGTAATTATCATATTCAGATGGGGTTTATCAGCCATATCGATTTCGTAGTGATAGGGGTTTTATTACCATTTCGATTTTTTTGAATAATCTAGAAAATTTTTTCAAATTTTTGTAATTTGGAATTTTAAAAAAATTACACATAAATCAAAGTGAACATTGATAGAAGCCATGAAAATTACTGTTTCTGCCATTAAAGCTGATGTTGGCGGTGTTGGAGGGCACACAAAACCAAGTGATGGACTTTTAGATGTAGTAAGAAAAACTGTTAAAAATTCTAGCAAATTATTACTTGATTCTTACATAGGATATTGTGGTGACGATATTCATATTGTAATGACACATTCTAAGGGTGTAGACAATGAAGAAATTCACAAGTTAGCTTGGAATGCCTTTGAAGCTGGAACCAAAGTTGCAAAGGATGAAGGACTTTATGGAGCAGGACAAGATCTGTTAAAGGATTCGTTTTCAGGGAATGTAAAGGGTATGGGGCCAGGAGTTGCTGAAATGGAATTCGAAGAAAGACCAAATGAAGCGTTTACTATATTTGCTGCAGATAAAACTGAACCAGGAGCTTTCAATTATCCATTTTATCGTCTGTTTGTTGATAGTCTAAGTAATACAGGCTTAATTGTAAACAAATCACTTGCAAAGGGAGTAAAGTTTAATGTAATGGATGTTGAAAAAGCCGAAATTGCTGAATTAATTTTGTGGGAAGACAAACCAACTCTTGAGGCAGCATTAATGTATCCTGGACGTTATGTGGTTTCTTCAATCTATACAAAGGATGATGAACCAATTGTTGATGCATCAACAGATAGATTACATAATATTGCAGGAACTTATGTTGGAAAAGATGATCCTATATGCATAGTTAGGACCCAAAAAAATTTTCCAGCTACTGAAGAAGCTGGAAGTGTTTTTAATAACCCACATTATGTAGCGGGAAATACTAGAGGAAGTCATCACATGCCATTAATGCCTGTAAAAATAAATTCTGCAGCAACAATTGATTATTGTATTCCAATAGTTGAAGCCCTAGTCTTTAGCATGCATAATGGAAAACTTGTTGGACCATTTGATGGATTTTCAACACCTGATTGGGATTATGTGAGAGAAATTGCAACAAAAAGAGCATTAGCAATGAGAAGCCAAGGATTTATCCATCCAGCAACTTTAGTTCCATCCGAATTAGAATATGCTGAAGGTTACAAAGCAAGAATGGATGTTTTAAAAAGTAAAATGAAGCCACTTGAAAATTCACATGCTGGCGGTCAGAAGAAAAGCACATACCAAGATCCTGATTAAACATCAAACCAAAAAATCTTTGTCAAAAATTAACTCAAAATAATTCAGTATATGGTATATTTTCATTTATAAAAGCTTAAAAGAAAACATATCTAATCAAGAATTAGAAAATTGAAAAAAATTCCTTTCATAACAGATATGAAACCTTACATATTAACAGGAATAGGAATAATTGCTTTTTCAAATCTAATTATTGAGTTATTTGGACAAACCATTCCATCCATTTTCATGGCTTTTTTTAAAGACATTGCAGTGATTGTGATTATCACAGCTGTTTTTGTTTTTGCTCTTTCATGGGCACTCAAAACAAGACCAATAAAAAAACCAAAGCATTACAATGTCATTATTTATGATGTGTTTAGAAAAGAATCTACTATTGAGGGGTTGCGAACTGAGTTTAAAACTCATGATGTAGCATGGAGTTTTATGAAAGAGTACAAAAAATCATATCCCTTGTATAATTTTGCATTGATTTCAGAATTCCCAAAAACAGACAAAAAAACTATCTTTAGATATATCTAGCAACTCACTTTTATTCTGGATTCTATAAAAAATTTAGAGTGAAGTTTTCAATTATAGCTGACATCTTTGAGAAGATGGAAAATACAACAAAGAGATTAGAATTAACAGATCTTCTTGTAGAATTATTTAAAAAAACGCCTAGCGAGGTTGTAAGAAATGTAGTATATCTGATCCAAGGAAAATTAAGGCCAGATTTTGAGGGGATTGAAATTGGAGTTGCTGAAAAATTAGTAATAAGAGCAGTTTACCGCTCAACAGCTATAGAAACTAAACGAATAGAGGAAGCATATAGGAGTGAAGGGGACTTGGGTCAAGGCGTCTCAAAACTTATCGAACAAAAAACACAAAAGACTTTGTTTGATGAACAATCAAATGAACAAAGTAAAACTGTTGAATGGGTTTATGACACTCTATTAAAGATGGCAGAGCTTGAAGGGTCAGGCAAAAATGTTCTTGATAAGAAAATGAATTACATTGCAAGTTTATTAAATAATGTTAGCCCAGTTTCAGCAAAATTCATAATTAAAATTCTCATAAGAACTATGCGGTTAGGTATTGCTGACAATACCATAATGGATGCACTTGCAATTACATACACTGATAAAAAAGAGAATAGAAAAAATCTCGAAGCTGCGTATAATGTTTCAAGTGATCTCGGCAAAGTAGCTGAAGTTGCATCCAAAGAAGGTCTTGAAGGAATAAAAAAATTCAAAATTATAGTTTTTAATCCAATAAGACCTATGCTTGCTGATCGAGTAAAAAGTGAAGAAGAAGCTCTGGAGAAAATGGGAAATGAATTTGCAGCAGAGTATAAACTTGATGGAGAAAGAGTTCAAATTCATTTGCAAAATACAATGGTTGATCTTTTCTCACGTCGGTTAGAAAATATTCGTAGATACTATCCAGATATTGTTGAAAATATACCTAAATCATTAAAAACAAAAGATGCAATACTTGAAGCTGAAGCAGTAGCTATTAATGAAAACACTGGAGAATTCTTACCGTTTCAAGAACTTATGCATAGAAGAAGAAAGTACAATGTTGAAAAAGCAGTTTTACAGTATCCAATCACTGTGAATTTTTTTGATTTATTATACCTTAATGGAAAGAGTTGTCTCGATTTTAGTTACAGTAAACGTCGTAAAATGCTTGAAGAAATCATTACAGAAGATAATTTTTCAAAGCTTGTTCCAAAAACCGTAGTAAAAAAAGAAAATCAAATAGAAGATTTTCTAGAAAATTCAATAAATGCAGGATGCGAAGGGTTGATGTTAAAAGCACTAGATGCCCCATACAGAGCTGGTTCAAGAGGGAGTAACTGGCTTAAATTAAAACGGGAATACCGAAATGAGTTAGGAGATAGTTTAGACCTTGTTGTAATTGGAGCATTCTTTGGTAAGGGTAGAAGAACTGGCCGATATGGAACTCTATTATTAGCAACTTACAATGACGAAGACGATTCTTTTCCAAGCATTTGTAAAGTTGGCACAGGATTTACTGATGAAAATCTTGATCAGTTTTACCAAATTTTATCTGATAAGGTTACGTTAAAAAAAAATCCAAGGATTAAAAGCGAAATGGAAGCAGATGTATGGTTTGAGCCAGAACTTGTAATTGAAATTGTGGCTTCTGAAATTACTTTAAGCCCTATTCATAAAACAGCAGAAAATAAAATTAGAAAAGGAAGCGGACTGGCATTAAGATTTCCAAAATTTACTGGAAAGATCAGAATTGAAAAATTACCTGAGGATGCTTCAAATGGGCAAGAGGTAATTACGCTTTACAAGAGTCAAACAAAAATCACTCAAGATATGAAGTGAGTCTATTAATTCACTAGAAGTTAACATTGTTCGCAAGGGTTTAAATTAACATCTTATTGATAACAAATTTCGTACATGTATAGCGGGGAGTTAGAGATTCAGGCAAAACGAAAAGCTATTGCCGTTTTACAAGATGAGATTAATCGAATTTTAAATGCCGCAAGGAGTTTATCTGCTCTTCCAGAATTAATTACAAAAAAAAATAAAACTGAAATAAAAAACACCCTAGAACAAATAGTAAGTATTGAAGAAGAAGTAGAAACACTCAGACGAAAAATCACAAGAGATGTAGCTGATGTTGGCGGGCTCATCATAAATAGAGAGAATCTTCTGAATACTGCATATACAATGGATGAAATTGCTGGTTACATTACCGGTATTTCATTCAAACTTTCAAACATAAAACCAGTCACACTAAAAACTGCCGATCTTGACAAGGATCTCACATCACTTATTGAGCAAGTTGTAGATCAGGTATACAAGCTAAATGAAATAATTCGCAGTTTAAACACCAATACATCAAATTCAATAGATCTTGCTCAAGAAACTCAGAAGATAGAAAGAGACATTGATAAACAATATAGGCAAATAACAATTAAGATCTTAAATGAAATATCCAATACGAAGGAGCTTCTATTAATGAAAGATGTAATAGAAGGAATTGAAGAGATGGCAGACAAGTGCCAAGAAGTTTCTGACTCTTTCATTCTATTAGCACTGAGCATATAGTTTGAATGGAGAATTAATAGACAATCGAATTGTTGTTTGGAACATAAAGGATTCTCAAAAACTTTTTACGTCAGGCTATTATGGAAAACCAATTGGAATATCAAAACCTAAGTTTGATGAAATAAATGTTCCACTTATCTTAGACCTTATAGAGGGTTACTATTTACTTCAAAATTCTAAAATTAAAATAAAAAAAATGAAAAAAAAAGTTACAGAAAAAAAGATGTTGGAGATTTGTAGACAAGAATACCATAACTTTGATAAAAAATTCATCGTATACGAAAATTTTAGAGATAAAGGATACATTGTTAATCCGGGAATAAAGTTTGGATGTGACTATGCAGTTTATCAGAAAGGCCCTGGCATAGACCATGCCCCATATTTAGTTCAAGTGTATAACAGAAATGATTCAATATCTTCAACCGGGGTTGTTCTAGCAGGTCGATTAGCCTCAACAGTACGAAAACAATTCATTTTAGCCATACCACATGGAAAAGACGTAGATTATTTGGCACTTGATTGGTGGAAGGCTTAGAGTGACTTAATATGACCTGCTATTTTATCGTAAATTGAAAACATTTCTTTAGTAATTCCAAACTCATAACTACTTTTCCATTTACCATAAATTCTAATACCGTTATCAGAAGGATCTACAAAAATTGTTGCGTCTTTTACAGATTGATTAATGATCATTTTTTTTATTGAAGAATCGTCGTTGAGAATTTCTGCTAACTTACCGCCGTTCCATGTTACATCAACTACCTTCTTTGATCCAAAGTGTCCGCTTGTTGAAAGAATTGTTCTTGCAGTATAATCCAATTTATTGTCCGATTCTTTTCTAACTATAAAATGCGCCTGGAATAGGTCTTGTGCGCCCCATGGAAGTGGATTTGATTCTTGCATTTTTCTTATCCTTTTTGAATAATTTGAATTACGTCAATGTTTGATTTTTTTACTTCAAGACATCCCTTATTGGTAACCATTCTGGGAGTTTGTGTAAAACATCTACTATAGTATTCACCCTCTTCAACTTTATCAGTGGCAATTTCTTTGGGGAGAGCCTCAACTCCTATTTCTGATAAAATGTCACAAAATTTCTGTGGATATGATTTTAATACAATTGTGTCAGGTTCAGAATCATGCATATCTGGATATGAAATTTACCCTCAAATAAAGATTAATCAAAAAAAATCTTCCCAAGCTGATCCAATTAAATAATCCAAAAAGATGCATTCTTTCTGTTAATGCTAAAATTTCAAGATAAAGTCGCATTGATAACTGGGAGTGGTACAGGAATTGGACAGGCAATAGCAAAAAAATTTGTTGAAAATGGTGCAAGTGTAATAATTTTAGGAAGACGAAAAGAGCCACTAGAAGAAACAGAAAAAATACTTCAGAAAATAATTTCAAAAGTTCAAAGTAATGCATTTGTAAAAATTTTTTCAGGAGTCGATGTAAGTGATGAAAAAGGCATCAATGATATGTTTGATTCTCTTGCAAATGCAAATATCAATGTAGATGTGGTAGTAAATAATGCAGGAGTTTCAGGTCCTGTTACTTGTTTTGCGAATAATGATTTGAATGAATTTAAAAGTACAATAGCAATTCATCTTACTGGAACCTTTTGGACATCAGTTCAAGCTCTAAAAGTAATGAAAAAAGGTGGCAAGATTATTACAATTTCAACTTTCTTTACTGAAGAAAGACCACTCG
>CAWTZT010000045.1:0-2814 GCA_963919845.1 Thaumarchaeota archaeon CSP1-1 | reverse complement strand
GATTCATCCACTGATGAAGTAAAGGAAATCGGTGAATAAATAATGAGGTTTTCTTGGCAAATTAGAATGTAGTATAATCTATCTTCGTTCTCTTATTTTTTTTTCTAAAATGTCAATCATTTCGTTAACCATAAAGTCTCCGTCATGTACATGATTTATTCCTACAATCTTCTTCATTCGAATCATTGTTTCAGTAGTAATTTGTAATTGGGGCATATAATATTTTCTTATTAGCTTCAATATAAGCCCCTTTATTACAAATTTCTAATTCTGGGCCCTTAGATTCCAATAACTTGGATGTTTTCTTTCCAAGGAATTTCTAATTTTCTAAAAACTTCCCTTACTTTAGTTTGGCAATCATTAGGGACTGCAATTACAAAGGGAACTCTAACCTTTTCAGTGTCGGATTTTTTCATCAATCTTTTTGAAAAGTCTTGGAATTCTTCTTTGGTTATTTGGTTTTCAAGTGAGGTACAGAGCTTTACTAGTCCAATGTATACTAGGCCAGAAGATGGGTCTTTTGCCATCACATCTGGAGAATGTCTTTTTATGATAGATGGTTTTTTGTAGCCTTGAAATTTTGCAAGAGCTATCTCAAGGCCTTTGTTTTGAAAATAATCAATTAATCCTTTGATTAGAGAATCATGGCTTTGCCTTTGTTTCATAATATCTCCAGTTGGAGATTGACAATCTTCATCTTATAGCATTTGACGAATAACTACAAGAAGCTTTGTATTTTGAATAAAAAACTTTCCAGAAGACATCAAAATTATTGACGTACTAACTGCCTGTTTTTTTATGAAATATTTTTCGGAGTAGATGCTTCTTTGAGATTACTTACACTTTTTTTTATGTTTTCGTAGAGCCTCTGGATAATTAAATTCGGATCCACATAATCTACATTTTTCTTTATTTTTTTTATGTGCTTTTTCTTGGTGTTTTTTTAAACGTTCAGAATCAGGAAAATTAGATCCACATTCTTTACATTTTGTTTTGTTGGAGCCAAAGCTAAAAAAACCCATGTCTCTATTTACTTCGTTCTTCTAGAAAAATCATTCTAAAATCTCAAAATGATTTACAAAATTGGATTATTTTTTTTAAATCGTTTTATAAGATTACTCATTTAGAGTAATATGGGTGAGCTAGCAACTAATGAAGATATCACCATGGGCGAAAATGATTGGGGTATGATTTCAAAGAATCCACCAATGTATGAATCTGGGGCAGACAATGCAGTAATAGAAGTTACAGATACTGAAAACAAGGTTCACAAAATCACTTTCAAAAAAGGCGGAGTTCTAAATCTTGGACGGCAAGGTAACACAGTATACCTTGCATGGGATGATTCTGACACTGTCTAAATTTTAAAAACTATACCATTTCAAATCTCAAAATGATTTAGAGAAATTGAAACTTATCTTCTAGATTAACGTATTATCTTTTATGTTAAGTGCCTACGTGCTAATTTCTTGTGACCTTGGTGCTGAAGATGATGTTATTTCTGAATTAAAAACAATTGAGGGAATCAAAGAAATTTTTGTTGCATTTGGGGTTTATGATATTTTAGTAAAGGCTGAAGCTGAAAATTTTGAGACTCTAAGAGATAAAATAATAGGATGGAAAATTCGTAATATTCCAGGACTTCGATCTACTCTGACCTTGATGACAATAGCTGGTCAAGAGTAGAATTTTCTCAAATCTCAAAGTGATTTAGCGAAATTGGATTAGATTTATCTAGAATTTAATCACGTAATTAGGCATATTGAAAAAATATAGTATACATGATAAATCAAAACAACTCAAAGTCAATCCTGACTACTTTACTGGCAAAGTTATTTTAAAAGAAATTTCAAGTATAGTTAAATCAAAAGAACAGAAAATTTATCATGTTACATTCAAAAATGGGGCTCGAACTAAAATACACAATCATTCAGGAGGTCAAATCCTGATTGTTACCAAAGGAAGAGGTAGTCTTCAATTGTATTCAAAATCAGGAAATAACAAATCAAAATTTCAAATCAAAAAAACTAATAAAACCAATCTTCACGAAGGAGATATTGTTTACATACCTGCAAAAAAATTACATACTCATGGCTCTATTGATACAAAAAAAGTATTTTCACATATTGCTATTAACGCAAAACCCTCAATTAACAAAGAAGTAAAAACAACATGGTACGAATCAGATTTTAAAACAAAAGTAACAAAAATAATTATTTAATTTAGCGAAATAAAAAAGACGAGGACAATAGTTCTTTCCTTTTTTTTTGGAAAGACTATGTTCGAACAATTAAAACCTAAGGCTTTCCTTAGTATTTTCTGTTCGTTTTTCAGACGTTACAATATGTTCCGTCCAAAAATCCTCGTCATATAACATACGGAATAATATTATTTAAATATGGAATTTTAATTGTAAATTTTTGATTTTTCTATACAAATTTTACAGAAAAGATTGTAAAAATTTCATAAAAATTATTTTGCGAAATTAAAAACATAGGTATTCATGTTTGTTATTAAATACACACTTTAGATTTTATGCCATAAATGTACTATAATATTATGGTAAAAGAATTTAGTCATACTTGTAATGATGGAGCAGAGAAATCTTTCAAAATTAATGATGCACTAGAATATGCCATGCTAAAAATGGAACCAAAATGCCCCTCTTGTGGCAAATCACTAATTAAATGAAAAATGATTTAGTGAAATTAAAATAAAAAGAAAAACCTATGGGATTATTCTCTTTTTTTGTAAATACTTTATTGCATTTTCATATTCTGATTCTGAAATTAATCCTCGCTCCTTCCATAAAGT
>CAWTZT010000044.1:0-6365 GCA_963919845.1 Thaumarchaeota archaeon CSP1-1 | reverse complement strand
TGTTGGACTTGGGGATACTCAAGAAGAAGCATTTGAAGCATATCTACAAAAACTTTCAGGACATTATGATCCATCATCTCCTTCTATAAATGGCGTAGAATTTAAATTCGATAGAACCGCTAGAGTAGAAGCAATAAAATCTGTTTTCCAAGAGGCTAATCTTGAAATTCTATTACCATCTTCAATTCAAATTCCATTATCCTTTAAAGAAGGTGAAATTGTTTTCTATACACAAGCTGATCAAGAAGAAACCAAGAATCTTATTTCTGAATTTATTGATGATTTTGTCAAACCCCGAAGTGATAGGATATTAATGTGGGAAGACGATGATGTCCTCAATTTTGGAACAATTGTGGTTGTACAAAACATTCCAGAGATGCACTACATCACAATTGAGGTAGGCAAATAATTGCTCAGTTGTAGTTTACCTAACTTCAAGATACCTTTAGACGATTAATAGGTTTCATACCTTTAAGTTCCTTTTTTTGGTTTACTGGGATACTAATTCTGCTTCTTCCCATAAATAAGCAAATTCATGCAAAAATTTTGAATCAGTCTTTAATTCAAGATAAATCAGTGCTAGAAATAAAAAATATAGATTGAGTTTTGTTTCTTTTTTGTCTTCATTGGTTTTAACAATTTCTACAAGGATTAGATTTCACCTTTACTTATCTCAGGAACAAATTTTCGATGAATATCTGAAATGTTACCCAAAAAAAGATCCTCTTGTTTTGTTAGTTTAGATTCCTCAACTTTTAAGGACGATAATAAATTCATAAACCATGTAATTTTGTCTGGGCTATATCCTTGACGAGAAAGCGATATTGCTAATTCTAAAATTTTTTCATCCAAATGCCCGATACCCATAATGAAATGTTATTATTTCTTTTAAACATGATCTAAAACTTCACAACTTTTGATCGCTGTTATTATGTGCTTTATTATGAACAAACACAAAACTATGTAATAAAAATCCGTCAAAAAATGGGATGTGAATACTCATTACTAGTCCGGTACCCACCGTCATTGTGGTGTGTGTTCTCATCCCAAAATTTTTCTTGAAAAATTTTAGTTTTTTTAAAAAAATATAAACCAAAAATTAGGTATAATATCTCAAAGCAATTTAGAGAAATTATATCTCGTCTTCTGATTTTACTAAACTCACAATTAAAAAGAACTAACTAACAATACCAAACTATGTTGCTAGTTGTAGATAATGGCTCTGTTTACACAAAAAATTTAACTGAATTTCTTTCAAAAAGAAAGATAGAATATTCCAGTTATCCATATTCTGAATTGGATTTCTCAAAAATGCATGAATTTAATTCCTTTATTCTTTCTGGTAGACGCAAAAATAGTAAAGAAATGAATGCATTAAATTCAAGAATAATTACTCATGCAATTTCCGTAAAAAAACCACTTTTAGGTATATGCTATGGTACTGAAATTTTAGCCCTTACACTAGGTGGAACAATTAGAAAGATACCTAAACCTTGCATAGGTGAGCAGGAAATAATAATTCAAAAGGAAAATCCTCTTTGTAGTGGAAAAATCATTGTATTTGAAAGTCATAATTATGAAATTTCAAGATTAAATGATAAATTAACTGGAATTGCAAAATCTGAAAACTGTTTGTATGAAATTGTCCAATATGAGAATAGTAATATTTTTGGCACTCAATTTCATCCCGAAATGAGTAATAATGGTCAACTTCTCATTGAGAGTTTTGCATTACTTTAGAGAGAATTTTATTTCCCGTTAATTATTTCAATTAACTCATTTATCTTTGAAACTAATTCTGGATAAGATGGGGAAACAATTTCTCCTTTTTCATTGACTTTAATTTCAAGTTTCTTAATCATTTCTTTACATTAAATTTTGTTTTCAATATTTTAACTTTAACATAGCTGCGGAGTGCGAGATTTGAACCCGCGACCTTCAGCTTGGGAAGCTGACGTCCCACCAGGCTGGACTAACTCCGCGCAAATCGAGTTTAGAGATTAGTGTTATATAGTTTGACGAGTAAACAAAATAATGGATGCACGTTGTCCTAAATGTGAAAAAAAAGCAGTGTTAGATGATGAAATGAAACGAGTGATATGTCCACATTGTAATTTTGAAGCAGTCTACGATGATTATCTAGAAATAATGAAAGACAACGCTGTGAATATGGCTGCGGATTATATACCAGATAGACCAGGATTTTAATTACCAGAAAGTTCTCTTATCAGAACAATCAAGATGTGCACCGCAATTTACACAGAACATATGACAAGATTGCATAGAAATCATATTTTTTTCACATCTAGGGCACTTGATTGATTCTTGCATAAAATTATTCTATATTTACTTTGTTTAAAGAATTTTAACAAAAAATATGCACAAAGATTCATTAGTAGTTCAATTTTTTTTGGAATACATGGCTAATTTCAAATTAACAATATCTGATAAAAATGGCAAGTCTATTACAAAAGAGCTAAAGGATAAAGACGCTAATCCATTTGTGGGATTAAAAGTTAGTAACGAAGTAGATGCTGGAATTGTTGGTCTTGGAGGTAAAATGAAAATTACTGGCGGTAGTGACAAATCTGGAGTACCTATGAGATCTGACCTTCATGGTGGTTCCAGAAAATATATTCTATTATCAAAGGGAGTTGGTTTACAAGATGCTGAGAAAGGAGAACGAGTCCGTAAACTTGTTCGAGGGAATACCATCTCAGAAGAAATCTATCAGATTAATTGTAGATATGATGGAGAATTAAAAATTGATAAGCCTTCTGAGAAAGATGTTTTAGAAGAACCAAAGAAGGATGATTCAGCCAAAGAAGTAAAGAAAGAACCAAAGAAGGCATAACTTAACATAAGCCAATTTTAAAATCTGGATATTGCATTGGAAAGAAATACTTCCTGATTGGTACGTAAAAAAATATGGTTACCAACCATGTGTAAACATAGGAACTGCAGGACATGTGGATCATGGCAAAACTACACTTGTCCAATCTTTTACTGGTGTCTGGACAAGTGTTCATAGTCAGGAATTAAGGAGAGGAATTACCATCCGAGTTGGATATTCTGATGCAGCGTTTTACAAATGTAAAAACTGTGAACCCCCACTTGGATATTCTACAAGACCAAAATGTCCTAATTGTGGGAAAGAAAGTGAACTTTCAAGGGTTGTAAGCTTTGTTGATAGTCCTGGTCATGAAAGCTTGATGGCAAACATGCTTTCAGGATCAGCTTTGATGGATGGGGCAATGTTAGTGATTGCATCAAATGAAAAAGTTCCAAAGCCTCAAACAAAAGAACATCTTCTTGCTCTAGATACATTAAACATTAAACAAATTGTTTTGGTACAAAATAAAATAGATTTAGTATCTTACAAAGAAGCTATGTCAAATTATGCTGAAATTACAAAATTTGTTAAAGGAACCCAAGCTTCTAAATCTCCAATAATACCAATATCGGCGCAATCAGGTCTCAATATTGATGCATTGATTGGAGCCATTGAGGAAACAATAGAGACTCCTTCTCGTGACGAATCCAAAAATCCTGTAATGCATGTTCTAAGATCCTTTGATGTGAACAAACCAGGTTCTAAAATAAAGGATATCAAGGGAGGTGTAATTGGAGGAAGTCTTACACAAGGTACATTCAAAGTAGGTGAAGAAATAGAAATTAAACCTGGAATAATGAATGAGAAAAAAAAATCCTACGAATCAATTACTACAGAAATTGTTTCCTTAGGAACTGGTGCAGGTTTGGTAGATACTGTAAAACCAGGCGGTCTTATAGCCATAGGTACAAAACTAGATCCTTCCATGACAAGAAGTGATTCTTTCATAGGTTCTGTTATTGGAAAACCAGATTCACTTCCAGAAATTTCATTTGATGCAAAATTCCAAGTACGTTTATTTGATTTAGCTGTGGGAACAACAGATGACATTAAAGTTTTACCAATACAAGTTGGAGAATCTTTAAGAGTAAATATCGGTACTGCACCAGTACTTTCTAAGGTAATGAAAGTAAAATCAGATAATATAGACATTCAATTTAGAAGACCAGTATGTCTTTTTGAGGGAAGTAATGTTGCACTAAGCAGGAGAATAGCAGACAGATGGAGATTAATTGGAGCAGGTGTAGTTGGTTGAAGTCATTTGTGATACAAGTTTCTTAATGCTCTTAGCTACTAAAAGAATAAAAAATTACTTTAATTTAGAAACAGAAATTGGTACTATAAAATTTGTTGTTCCAGAAATTGTAATAAAAGAACTTCATAAACTAAAAAATGATCCAAGGAAAAAACAAAACGTTTTGGCAACTTTAGATTTCATCAAGGATTTTAAAATTATTTCAATGGTTGGCGAGTATGCTGATAGTGTTATAATTAATCATGTAAGAAAATATGGAGGAATCGTAGGAACACTAGACAAAGAATTGAAACTTAAAATTAAGAAAGTAGGCGGTTCGATCATTTCCTTATCTAATGATAGAATAATTCTAGAATCCCAGTAAAATTTATCTTGAACAAAAAGTAAAACCAAGAAAATGGGAAATTTAGAACTTCAAAGTCCAGCATTTTCTAACGGAGGAGAAATTCCAAGAAACTATGGCTATAAAAATGGAAATCAAAGTCCTCCTCTTAAGATAAGTGGAATTCCTTCAGGAACACAATCTTTGGCTCTTGTCATGGATGATCCAGATGCACAGGCTGCTGTTGGAAAAGTATGGGTACACTGGGTTATTTGGAATATTATTCCAAATACAACAGAAATTCAAGAAGGAAATGTACCATCAGAATCTTTAGATGGAAAAAATGATTTTGGAGAATTAGGTTATGGAGGACCTGCTCCACCAGACAAGAAACATACTTACATTTTTAAATTATATGCTTTAGATACAAAATTAGATTTAGCAAAAGGTGCCACAAAATCACAAGTAGAAGAATCCATGCAAGGCCATATTCTTGAAGAAACAAATCTTAATGGTACTTATGAACCATAATTGAAACTATTCTTTATTTAGAGATTATAGGAAAAATACATTTTTTATTTAGGGTCAAGTTGATAATAAAAAAATTTTTTTACAAAAGTGAACCCATATTTTGACAAAAGAGTAATAAGTCTTTCAAATTCCACTCTTCATAAATGGTTTCAAATCTACACTTGTTTACTGTTGGAGATTTTGAATTTAGAATGCAACATCTTTTAATAATTGGAATTCTTGCAGTTGCATTTTCAATTTCATTTATGGTTCGATCACAAGCTGCAGATTACGGTTTTGAGCTAAACGAATTTGATCCATTTTTTAATTATAGAGCAACTCAATTTCTAGTAGACAACGGTTTTTCTGCTTATTTTGATTGGCATGATGACATGAGTTGGCATCCAAAGGGAAGAGATGTATCAGCGTCCTCTCAAGTTATGCTTCATGTTACTGCAGCAACTCTCTATCCAATATTTGGTATGGGCTTGGACGTTTACGATTTTACTATTATATTCCCTGTTGTCTTTGGTTCATTAACCGTAATTGTAGTTTTTGCTTTAGTAAGAGTGATTGGGGGAACTACCGCAGGACTTTTTGCTGCATTATTTTTTTCCATTTCAGTCCCTGTCATAGTTAGGGGAACTATTGGTTGGTTCAAGTCCGAACCACTAGGCCTTTTTTATGGTTTGCTTGGACTATACTTGTTTCTTAGTGGAATAAAATCTAAGAATCATAAAATTGCATTTGCAAAAATGGTTGGTGCAGGCATTATCTTGAGTTTTGGTCTAGGATCATGGGGAGGAATTCAATTTTTCATTATTCCCTTGGGTTTCTTTTTCTTGGCTTTACCAATTTTACGAACTGATCGTAATTTCCTTATTTGGATAATTCCTGTTTTCACTGCATCTTTACTTCTTTCTACCCTATTATTTGAACGACCAAGTACAGATTTTATAATCAGTTTGGGAGGTTTTGCTTTGATTGGACCTACTGCATTTCTTGTTGTTTGCATATTAATTCAAAAAATTAGTAAAGAAGAAAAAAGAATTCGCAATGGACTTGCACTTTTAACAGGGACTGTAATTGCAGGAATTGCTATAATCTCTAATGGTTATTTAAATGCAGGAAGTTTTCGTTACCAAAATGCAATTAATCCTTTCCTTACAACAACTAGTCCATTAGTTGACTCAGTTGCAGAGCACGCAACTACAACAACTTCTCAATCATTCTATTTTATTTCCATTCTCATGATATTTGCAGGCATTGGTATTTGGTTAATTTTTAGAGCAAAGAGTTCAATGAAAGATGCTTCCTCAAAAATTGATAGTGACATGATTACATTTGCCCTTATAATCGGTATAATTGGAGTTTACATTAGCTCA
>CAWTZT010000043.1:0-4724 GCA_963919845.1 Thaumarchaeota archaeon CSP1-1 | reverse complement strand
ATGGCTTCAAACAATTCATCTTTAAGAACTATCTTGTCTCTAACTGGAGAAATAATTTTAATTAAATAATCTGCAACTGATTGTTTTAGATCTGATGGATGAAGTTTCTTCTGTGCAAAATCAGACTCTAAATCTGAATAATTATAATAACTAACGTTTCCTCCAAATTTTTCAGGTCGTTCAATTTTCATTTCATCAAATTCATGATATATAACTTGTTTTGAAATTTCAAGTAAAGGATTATTTTCGCTGTTTCCTTCTTCACACCAAGCTTTTTTAATTTTTGATTTAATTTCATCATTTGAATCATGAATGAAAATTCCTGAATTCGGATCAGATTTACTCATCTTCCCAAGAACTTTTTTTTCTGATGCAGAATCAGAAGGATCTGACAATCCAGGAATTAGTCTTTGATGTACTGCAACTGGCACCTTCCATTTCATTTTTGGAAAAATCTCTCTGACTAACATGTGGATTTTTCTTTGATCCATGCCTGAATGAACAATATCTAGGTCCATAGAATGGATATCTACTGCCTGCATAGGTGGATAAAGGAGTTTTGCCAGATCAATTTTTTCTTCATCTTCACTTCTTCCCATAATTGTTAGAGTCCTAATGGTACGTGCTAATGACACATGCTTTGCAAATTTTATGAATTCAAACCAATACTCTTTTCTTGAATCATAGAGATCTGAACCTAAAAGTATCTCGACATCGGGACAAATTAGCTTAAATGCATCAGCATAATATTTTGAAACTTTAGAAATTGTTTCCCAATCTCCGCTAAGCTTGTCATTAATCAGTGTATGCCAATCAGCCAAAAAGACTTTACATTTTACTCCAGCTTTAATGAAATCATTAATTTTAAATCCTGTACTAATTAGACTCCCTAAATGTAAAAACCCTGAAATTTCAAATCCAATGTAATGTTTGGGGTTAGAATTTGTTTTAAAAAGCTCAATTAGTTCTTGGCGTGTTACAATTTCTTCAGTAGGTGGTTTTGCAATTAGGTCAACTTTTTCTGTAATATCCAAATCAAAACAATATCTAGATGTAACCCTATAAAGTTACGTATCTAAATTTTTTCTTGGTTTTGTACTAAGATAAAATGCATGTGAACTTATTATAAATCCAATAAGGAATATTTTTGTTGCAAAGATAAGATTCCATGGTCTATTTGGATCTGGATATGCTACAGTTAAAGCATCTATATCAGGTACTTGTCCATTCACAATTCCTGCAGTAATTTGTGCATTGAGTACTATAAAATTATACAAAACTTCGTATAAAGAAATTATTACAAAACTTAATAACATTAGTTGTAACAATGCCATTTTCCATGTTATTAATCCAGTAGTTCTCTTCCATCCAATTCTTGTAACACAATACCAACCAATTATTGTTGAGAAGAAAAGCCAAGTAGTCAGTTTAGCAAAATTATCAAAAGGAACTTCTGTTTCAACTAATACTTCGCCCATAACATAGGTACCAGTTTCTTCCCATTCTGTTAACATAGCATATATTCCAAATGCTAAAATTGAGATCATTATGAAACCGCATGTATAGAATATGTAAAGATAAATCTTGTATCCTGTATCAGTTTTTTCTAAGTACCTTGGTTTCATGTATGGCGTTTGCCAGATTTTTAGATATAAAAATTATTGAATATTGAGGAGGTTTATTAGAGTAAAAATGGTCAAATCCCCTATGAAAATTCCAATTAACACTCCTATTTTAGGGAAAGATGAAATTAAAGCTATCAAATCCATCCTACTTGAAGGCTCTCTTACATCCTCATCAAAACTTGGAGGAAAAAATGTTCAGGAATTTGAAAAATTAGCTTCTTCTTATGTTAAATCAAAATTTGCAATAGCTGTAAACTCTGGAACTGCAGCATTACAAGCATCTCTTTATGCACTTGATATTAAAAATGGAGATGAAGTACTATTACCATCGTTTACTTTTGTTGCAACTGCTAATTCGGTTATGTCAGTAGGTGCAAAACCTGTCTTTGTTGATATTTTAAAGGAAAATTTTACAATGGACCCAACCGATCTTAAAAAGAAGATTACAAAAAAATCTAAAATTATAATTCCTGTTCATCTTTACGGAAATGTTGCTTATATCGATGAAATATCTAAAATTGCCAAAAAGTATAACTTGAAAATTATTGAAGATGCTGCTCAATCTCTAGGTTCTACATTAAAAGGAAAACATACAGGAACTTTTTCTGAACTAGGATGTTACAGTCTTTATCCTGGTAAAGTAATAACTGCTGGAGAGGGAGGTTTCATTGTAACTAACAACAGAAAATTAAAAGAAAAATTACAAATGATTAGAAATCATGGAATGGTACACGGTAACGATACTAGAACATTGGGATTAAACCTTCGATTACCTGAAATTAGTGCTGCAATTGCAAAAATACAGTTAAAAAAACTACCAAATTTTTTACGAAAACGACGAAAGAATGCAAAAATTCTATCAGAACTTCTTTCAAATACTGGAATAAAAATTCCAAATGAAAGAAAAAACGAAAAAGTAAATTGGTATCTTTATACAATAACTACAAAACGTAGAGATCATTTAGTAAAAAAATTAAATTCAGAGGGAATAGGTGCTACTGCATATTATTCAACACCCGTACACAAAAATCCTTTCTATAAGAAAAAAATTAAACTACCTAATACAGACTGGGCTGCATCACACGTTCTTTCCTTACCGATTCAACCATTAGTTACTACTAAGAATCTACATCTTATGGCAAAAATTATTCGTGCGGCAGTCTGATGAATACACTAGGTAATCTAATAGGAGAAATTTGTAAAACATTAATCCCAATTTCTGAAGAGGTATATTTTGGTAATAAGGAATCATCAATCTCGATTTGTACTCTTTCTAGCATGAATTTACTAAAAAGAATTGCAAATTCAAATTTAATGAATAGTATTGCCGTTACAGGACGATTACTTTCAGAAAATAAAGGAATTGATTCACTTATTCAAAATGTTATTTCAAACAATAATATCAAAACCATCGTTTTATGTGGAAATGAAGTTTCAGGGCACAAAAGCGGACATTCTCTTCTTGCCTTACACAAAAATGGAATTAATAATGATGGTAGAATTATTGAGTCAAATAGTCCTGAACCAATCCTTAATGCATCAAAGAATGATGTGGATAAATTTAGAAATCAGATTAAAATAATTAATAAAATAGGAACAACAAATTTCTCTGAGATTGACAAATTGATAAATTCGTTACAAAACTAATAACTGTTTTTTTGTCGGTCTCGATTAATTTGATTTTTTCTTTTGTATTCTTCTACAATGTCATCAGGCGTCAAGTTAAGTTCCAGTGAGGCTTGTACTACAAAATGCCAGATGTCAATTAGTTCTTCTTTTGCTTCTGCTTTATTAAATGGAGTAGGTTTTTTCCACCATTTCCAATTTGTTGTTCTTTGTAATTCAACGGCTTCATGTATTATTGCGGTGCAAAGAGCTGCTACTTTTCCCTCAGCGTCATTAGGATATCTATCAAGATTCATCATATCTGCAAGGCTCTTTTGCATAGAAAAAATTGATTCTAAACGATCATCAATTTCTTTTGAAACTTCTTGAGTCAAATTTTCTAAATCATAAACTGATACTAAAGAACTTAAACGTTTCAGAAACGAATCATTTTCTCGTAATGTTTAACTCTTTTACTAATCTGAGATTTTTTTAGATCTAATATTCCATCTAAACCATATTTTTCAACAGCAAAAGATCCTAAAACATTACCATAAACAACTGCTTTTTTAATAGTTGAAAGGTTGGTACATCTTTTACTTGCTAAATAGCCTATCATTGCACCTGCAAATGAATCTCCCGCACCTGTTGGATCCACAATATCTTCTATAGAAAAAGCTACTGATGGAAAAATTACATCATCAAAGAATAGAAGAGAACCGTGTTCGCCTTTTTTAATGACAACGTACTTTGCTCCCCAATTCATAATTTTTTTGGCACATTTTATCAAATTATGTTCTTTAGTCAGAAGTTTAGCCTCTTCATCATTAATAACAACAGCATCAACTACTTTGATCATTTTAATAACTGACGATTTTTTGTGAGCAATCCAAAACTCAATTGTGTCACACATTGAAAATTTGACATTATCAAATTCTTTAATCAAATCAGCGTTTTGCTCAGGATCATTATTGGCAAGATAAACATATTCTGATTTTCTATATTCTTCAGGAACGGTTGGTTTAAAATTTCCTAAAACATTAAGTTCAGTTTTGAGTGTTGTTCTTGTACTCAAAGTTTCGTCATAACTTCCGTCATATCTGAAAGTTTTTCCATTATCAATCTTTAAACCACGTAAATCCAGATTTCTAGCTAATGTATTGTAATATTTTTTTGGGAAATCCTTTCCTGCAACAGCAATTAAACCAGTTTTTACAAAATAACTAGCAGAGATGGCAGCAAAGGTCGCAGCCCCACCTAAAACATTCCTCAAAACTCTATTTGGTGTTCTAATGGTATCAAGTGCAGTTGAGCCAAAGACTGTTAGCACGACTTTTTGAAACTAATTTTGATGTATAAATTCTCTTTTTCTTTTTTATCCTGAAAATTCTTAATTAAAAATAGTATCCCCCCATTTCGCTCGTAGAAAATGACAGTCTTCTCGTTATGACGTAGAGTATGATTTGTTGGAGAATCCTTAAGATAATTTGAATT
>CAWTZT010000042.1:0-8986 GCA_963919845.1 Thaumarchaeota archaeon CSP1-1 | reverse complement strand
TTAGACCTGAAGAAACATCAACGACTCAAACCTCTAGAATTTTAAAGATTGATTTTGAGGAAGGAGACTCTGATATTGAAATTATTGGCACCTTTGTAGTTCCTGAATTTGGTAGCATTGCAATTTTGATATTGTTTTTAGCTATAATTTCTGCAATTTTTGTTTCATCGAAAAAATTCAGTAAATTTCCTAGTATTACTCGATTTTAATTAAAATTGTATTTGCTCTTTAGAGGCGAGACCTTTCTAAGTTCTTCAACTACATTTTTCAGAGTAATGACAGTTTTTTCTATTTCTAAGATAGTATTTGAGGTACCTACTGTTAAGCGCAATGAACCTGAAATCTGATCATGTGAAAATCCCATTGATTTTAACACATGGGATTCCTTCTGAGTCTTAACAGAGCATGCTGAACCTGTTGATGCAGCTATTCCTTCTTCATCTAATTTGATTATGAGGTCCTCACCATTAACACCAAGAAATGAAAAATGAGCATTGCTTGGAATTCTCTTTTCTGGATGACCATTAATTGTGACATGAGGAATTTCTTCTAATACTTTTGAGACCAGAGTATCACGTAGATTTTTAAAATGAATAATATTTTTTTCCAAATTTTCCTTGGCAAGTTGACATGCTTTACCAAAACCTACTTGACCAGCAACATTTTCAGTACCAGAGCGCAAGCCATTTTCTTGTCCTCCCCCAACAATGAATGGTTCCATTGGTATTCCTTTTCTAATGTAAAGTGCCCCTACTCCCTTTGGTCCATTTATTTTATGAGAAGAAATAGACATTAAATCCACTCCTAAGCCCTTTACATTGATGTTAACTTTACCAATTGCTTGGATTGCATCTGTATGAAAAAAAATTTTTTTCTCTTGACATATTTTTGAAATTTCCCTTATTGGTTGGATTGTTCCAACTTCATTGTTTGCAAACATAATACTTGCAAGACAAGTATTTTCTTTAATAGATTGTTTAAAATCCTCGGGATTAACTAAACCTTCTCGGTTTACTGGAAGATACGTAATTTCAAATCCCTCTTTTTCAAGTTTTTTGCAAGGTTCCAAAATTGCCTCATGTTCAATTGAAGATGTAATAATGTGATTTCCTTGATTAGCGTGAGTTATTCCGTAAAGTACTGTGTTATTTGATTCTGTTCCACCAGAAGTAAGAAGAATTTCTTCTGGCTCAGCAGAGATTAAATCTGCAATTTGTTTTCTTACTTTTTTAACAGCTTTATTGGATACTCTTCCCAGTCTATGCATTGATGATGGATTTCCATAATGTTCCTTTAAGAAAGGAATCATTTCTTTTAGAACATTCTCATGTATTTCCGTAGTGGCAGCATTATCCAAGTAAATCAATCTACAATCACATTAATTTTTCCTGGTTGATATCCCTCAGAATCTACAATAACATTTTTGAAACCAATTTGTTGTAACTTTACATTAATTTCATTAATTGTTGCTTTATCAGAAAAACAATGAATCTTATCCTGTTCTACTTCAATTTTTGCAAGTCCATCTAAATCTCTAACTCTCACTTGTTGGATACCAGTAATTTGTTTTACAATTGTTTCACCAACTTCGATTCTTGCCAAACGTTCTGCAGTTACCCGTTGTCCCCATGGAATCCTTGAGGCTAAACAAGAATTTGAGGGTCTATCAAATACAGACAAGCCCAAACTTTTTGCCTCATTTCTTATTTCATTTTTTGTAAATTTTGTTTCAACTAGTGGACTTTTAATTCCATTATCATGTATAGCAACAATTCCAGGTCGATAATCTTTAAAATCATCAATATTTGTTCCATCAACAATTGTTTTTACATTATTTTTTTTTGCAAAATCCTGTAGGTGTTGTGCAAGTTCTGTTCTGCAATAGAAACATCGTTTATTGTCATTTCTCACAAAGTTTTCGTTAGATAATTCATCATAATTTATTATAATTTGATGAATTCCAATTTCAGAACTTATTTTTTTAGCAGATTCTAGCTCCTCGTTTGAAAGAGTTTTGTAATTAGCAGTAATTGCTAATGCAGAATCTTTTAATTTTTTAAAAGCTGCACTAGCCACTAAAGCACTATCAACTCCCCCAGAGAGAGCAACTAATACAGGTCCTTTGTTTTCAAACCAGTTTATTAAATCATTAAATTTAGTCATTAGAGATCTATTTTCTCATTTACTGCTAATCTAATTAATTCCTCAGTTTTTTTAAATGATTGATTAATTGAATCTGATATTTTTTTAATATCATCTGATTCAATCTTGAAATTTTTTATGATGTTATTTTCACGTGTGATTTTACATCTAATTTTAAAAATTTTTTCGTTCAGTTTAATGGGAACTGTTAGAATAGTTCTGGGAACAACATATCTTTCAGAGGATCTTCTTCTTACTCCTAAAGTTCCTGTTTCAGATATTAGCAATTCTAGAAGGGTATTCATTGATTTAAGATCACATATAACAGAAATAAGATTTGTAGGTCTCCCCTTTTTTGAAATTCCTTGTGTTATTGTAACATCTTTTGCTCCATTCTCCATAATTTTATCTATCATATGGCCTAAAACTTCTCCAGAAACATCATCCACATTTGTTTCCAAAATTTGAACCACGTCGTGATCGTAATTTTTGGTTTTTTCTCCTTTTACAACCCTCAAGACATTTGAAAATCCATCAAAATTTTTCGTTCCAGCTCCATATCCTATTGAATCTATTTTCATTTTTGGATAATAGTCAAAACAAGTTTTTGTCAAGTTAACTAGTAAGCTTGCACCAGTTGGAGTAGTTAGTTCATCTTTAATTTGACCTCCTGAAATTGTGATTCCCGAATTTTTTAATATTTCAAGAATGGCATTTGTAGGATTTGAAGTAGTTCCATGAGAGAAAGTTAATGAACCGCCACCAACTGCTACTGGTGTTGAAATGATTTCATCATTTAAAATTTTAAGATCGTCTAAAGCAATTGCTGTTCCCAGTATATCTACTACTGTATCAATACTAGATACCTCATGTAAATGAACTAAAGATAATGTGCCCCCATGAATTTTTGATTCTGCTTTAATCAATGTCTCAATACTTGAAATTGCAAATTGTTTAGCCAAATCTGATAATCCTACATCAACTGAGGACTTTTCAATACATTTTTGTATTTCAATTCCTTTACGTTCTTGATTTTCTTCTTTAAAGTCAAGAATTAATTCAGTTGCTTCAATTCCCAGTTTATTTACTTTAGAAAAATCAATGTTTTTAATTATTGAACCATCAAGATTTTTTTCGGCAATTCTAACTCCTTCAATTATTTTTGATTTGTTAGCGCCTAAATTTACTAGTGCACATAACATCATATCTCCAGAAATTCCTGCTATCTGAGGATCAATTACAATTACCACAAATTACTTCAACTTAAAATGCATATAAATTCTATCAAAAAATTATTTGGGAATTCATTAGATTTATTTATTGAGCGTAAAGACCGCAAAACATGATCACAATAATTGGTTCAGGAAAGGTGGGGGGGGAAGCAGCATTATTTACTGCTTTAAAAAAACTAGACGACCAGATTCTCTTACTAGATATTGTAAAGGGGTTACCACAAGGAGAAGCAATGGATTTGAATCATTCATTATCTGAATTAGGCATTGATGTAGAAATCATTGGTTCAAATGATTATTCTGATATGAAAAATTCTAAAATTGTAGTTGTAGTTGCAGGTTCTGGAAGAAAACCAGGCATGACTAGGATGGATCTTTTGAAAATAAATGCAGGAGTTGTTAAAGACGTAGTAGAAAATATAAAAAAATATTCAAAAGATTCTTTCATTATTCCTGTAACAAATCCGCTAGATCCTATGGCACATATTGCGTATAAGGTGTCTGGATTTTCACGAAACAGAATTTTTGGAATGGGAAATATGTTAGATATTTCAAGATTTACTCAATTCATTCATGAAGCTACAGGTTATTCTCGTCAGTCAATACGAGCTCTAGTAATTGGAGAACATGGAGAGAATATGCTTCCTTTAATGAGATTTTCATCTGTTTCAGGAATCCCATTAACTTCACTTCTTTCCAAAGAAAAATTAGATGAATTAGAAAAAAATACTAGGCAAGTTGCAGCAAAAGTGATTGAGCTTAAAGGAGCAACGGTTCATGCGCCTGCAAATGCAATATCATCAATTATTGAATCAGTTGTAAGAAATCAGAGAAGGATAATTCCTGTAGCGACTCCTTTGGATGGAGAATATGGATATTCTGATGTCACAATTGGAGTTCCAGCAGTAGTAGGAAAAAACGGAGTTGAAAAAATAATCCAACTTGACTTGGATGAAAAAGAAAAAGAGTGGATAAAGAAATCAGTAGAAAGTGTCAAAAAAGGGATTTCTGCAGTAAGTATCTAATAGATTTTTATCTAAAAAAAATCTGCAACATCGTTATTGGAACTTGAAGATATATTAAAATCCCTTAAATCCGAAAAAATGACTGTTTCAAAGGCAAAAAAATTGCTTTCGTTATATTCAATTGAAAAAATTGAAAATATAGCTAAACTCGATATTGGAAGAAAAAATAGAAGAGGAATACCTGAAGTCATTTTTGGGGAAAATAAAAAATTAGCAGAAATTAAAAAAATTATTCAACAAATTTTGAAAAAAACAAATTCAGTGTTAATATCAAGAGTAAATAAAAAAGATTATTCTAAATTAATTGAATTCGTTGGGAAAACAAATCTTAAAACAAGAATTGGTAAAAATTCAACATCGATTTTAATTTATAAAAAACCTCTGAAAAAAATGGGTGGAAAAGTAGGAATTGTGACAGCTGGCACTTCTGATATCGGTGTTGCAGAGGAAGCTCGGCTTATGTGTGAGACAATGAATTGTACATGCATTTGCAGTTATGATGTTGGGATAGCAGGTTTGCATAGAATTTTTCCAATTCTTAAAAAATTTACTAAAAACGAAATTGATGTAATTATCGTAGTAGCAGGAATGGAAGGAGCATTGGCAACCCTTGTCTCATCTCTTGTAGATGTACCAGTAATTGGAGTTCCAACATCTGTTGGATATGGTTATGGTGAAAAGGGAATAGCTGCCTTAGCATCTATGTTACAAAGTTGTGCTCTTGGATTGTCAGTGGTAAATATCGATAATGGAATTGGTGCCGGAGCAGTTGCATCCAATATAGCTAATCGAGCTTATAGAAAAAGTGCTAAATGTTAAGAAAACCTAGACTGGCAATCTCACTACCAATTCCAAAACCAATTAGTGCAATACCTGTTCCTAAACCTGCCATTTCAATTCCTCCTTTGATTATACTTGTTTGAGCCATTTTGGATTTTACTGCACCAACAATAAATGAAGTTAAGAGACTAATTCCAATTGCAATGAAGAGTGGAGTAAACCCATCTGCAAAGAAAAAAGGGATTATCGGTAAAATTCCTCCAACTAGGAATGACCCAAACATACGTAATGCACTTTTTAGTGGATGACCAACAATCTCAAGATTGAGATTTAGTTCCTCGTTAAGCATTGTATCAAGCCATACTTTCTTATCAGAAGTAATTTTGTTTACAATCATCTCCAATTCTTTTCCTGAAAATCCCTTTGCTTTGTAAATATCCTCAATTTCTTGCCGTTCATCTTCTGGTCTATTTTCAATTTCCCAGATTTCTCTTTTAATTTCTGAATTAAGCAGTTCTCGTTGTGACTTTACTGCAAGATAATTTTGTACTGCCATTGCTTTGGCACCTGTAAACATTGCAACTAATGCAGCAAGTATAATAAGATCTGAGGAAACATCTGCGCCACCAATTCCGGCAGAAATTCCTAAAGAAGTATTTACTCCATCACCAAAACCAAAAACAAAATCTCTTATAGCACTTGATTCTTTTATGTGAGGTTCAAGATGACGAGGTTCAGAGATTTCCTTCATTATGATTTATTTCTTTTTTATACGTCAAAATAAGTGATTACAGTCAAAGTATCTTCGTAAATGATTTATATCATACTTGAAAAAATTGGTAACAATGGCGGGCAAGAGAATAGTTTTAACCGCAGATCGTAGTTTAATGACGAATTATAGAGGTAATTTTCTCTACGGTTTTATAGCATGTGGTCCCTATGAAGTTCTTCCTGAATGGGTTTTTGATAGAGTTTTTTGTCCTCCAGTTGAAACTGATCCAGTAACTGGTGAAGCTAAAGTTGCTCAAGTAGGATTAAGACGGGTAGAAAGTGCCTTATTACAAGGTTACAAAAAAGATGAAATTTTTGTGGCAAATCCAGATTATCTTGAAAAATCAATTGGTGCTGATACAAAGGTTGTTGGAATTAATGTAATGGATCCTCTTGGTATGGCACCTGTTACTACAACAATGTCTCCAGAAAAATTGTCATATGTTGCTATGAAATTCAAAAGAATGTGTGCCCAAATAATTCAATTAAAGAAAAAATTTGACTTTAAAGTTGTAGTAGGAGGAAATGGAGCTTGGGAGCTAGCGAAATCAGACAGAATGAAAATTCATGGTATTGATACTGTAGTAGTTGGCGAAGCAGATGAATTGGCCTTGGATTTATTTAATGATTTAGAAAAAGGTGATGCACCAGAGCTAATGCATTGTTTTGTAAAGAATATCCAAAACATTCCAATTATTGAAGGCCCAACAGTGAATTCTTTAATCGAAGCTATGCGAGGTTGTGGAAGAGGATGTGATTTTTGTGATGTGAATAAACGTTCAAAAAAAGATCTTCCCCTTGAAAGACTTCAACATGAAGCTAGGATCAATCTCAATTATGGCTTTGATTCAATATGGCTTCATTCTGATGAAATGTTGTTGTATGGATGTGATAACAAAGATTTCCGACCAAACAGTGAAGCCATAATAGATTTGTGGAAAGGGCTAAAATCACTTGGTGCAAACTTTGTAGGAACTACACATATGACTTTTTCCGGTGTTTGTGCTGATCCACAGCTACTCCGTGATATGTCAGAAATTAATGAGATGCATACCAACGGTAGATGGATAGCTACAAATCTTGGAATTGAAACCGTTGCACCAAGTATGGTAAATAAACATCTTGGAGTTAAAACTAAGCCGTTTTCTACTGACGAATGGGGATGGGTTGTAAGAGAAGGAGCAAAAATCTTAAATGAAAATCATTGGTTTCCAGCAGCCACTCTAATCATTGGTTGGCCAGATGAAACTCCTGATGAAACACAGTATACAATTGATTTGATAACTGATTTCAGGCATACTAATTTCAGAGGTTTAGTAGCACCTTTACTTTACCAAGATTTCAGTGAAAAAAATTCCATGCATTTTGGAAATTTGAATGAAGCTCAATTCACATTATTCTGGAAGTGCTGGGAGAATAATTTACGTGTGATAAATGATATCATACCAATAATACTTCGAAACAAATCATACGGTCCATTCATGAAGGTATTCATGTATGGTCTCATCAAAGCAGGTACTTGGGCAATAATGCGGTATTTGCGAGGATTATCTAAAGATCTTTTTAATGGAAGATTACCAGAAGACATCATAGAAAAATATGCCAGAAGTAGATCAGTTGCAGCTCCTGCCTACACAAAATAATAACTTAGAGTTTTTCTATTGCAGCATCTGCAATAGTATTTCGTTTTGGAGTTAAAACAATAAAATAATTTTTATCTGCTCTTTCAATAGATTCAACTTTTTTGTATGTACCAGTGTTGATATCGAATTCCAAAATTTTTCCATCAAGCTTTCCTTTAGTGTATATCATTAGATATACCTCACCTGTTGCTGGACTCAGTGGAATAAAAGCGAAAACAAAACCCTTGTATGAATTAATAGGCATGCTGTTTTTCATTGGGGTTGCAATAGATGACATGTACATAAAAACATCTTCTACCTTTTCAAATTCTTCATATTCTACATGCATTAAATTCTAATGAAATAACTAGAGTATAATAACCTAGAGGATTTTTTAGATTATTGCTGTATTCGGTTTCTTAATTTAATTATAATTATAGCAGGGGCAACAAAGTACATACTCAAATTTAATAAAATAATTCCTATTCCGTATCCTAAAATTTCTTCTTCTGAATCAATATCAACATAGTTGAGAATTGATAGTGTAGTCAATAATGGAGTAATTACAATTTTTACTGTCTCTTTGAATACTTCATTTTCTCTTTCCATATCAGCAATTGTAGGTGAGAATGAGTAATAGAACTGGTTAAACGCTGTCATAAATGAAGTTCCATAAGTTGTAGTTAAAACAGAATTATCTCTAATCTCTCTTAACATTTGAACCTGTGGAGCTAATTCAGAACCAAAAGTAGCAGTTGCAATTAGACACCCTCCGCCTCCAGTTTTTTCTGGAACACATATTCCATTTTCTAGTACAGTGCCAGTTCCACATACTGGAGTGGGTTCTGGATCAGGTGGAGGTGGTTCTACATCAGGTGGTGGGGGTGGTGGTGGGGTTACATCAGGTGGTGGTGGAGGGGGTGGAGGGGGTGTTGGTGCGGTGCCATCTCCTCCTAAAAATTCAAATGTTGTTTGGGCATCTTGCCCACCGTATTTTGCTTCAACTGAATATTCTCCAGCTGTTTTCCAAAGTGGTCCAGATGCAACAAATGATGTTTGAAAAGTACCATCAGAGTCAGGTGTTAATTGGGCAACTGAAACAATATTTCCATTCGAACTGATAATTCTAATAACAATATCAACTCGATAATCGGTTTCTAGATTTCTAATAAAACCAGTAATGGTGACAACGTTATTCTGTGTGTACAAATCTTGATCAGTTTCTACTGAAAGAGGAGGAAGAGAACTTGTAAGTACTTCTTGGGCAAAAGTTATTCCAGAAAAACCGAATGAAAAAATAGAAATCGATAAAATTAACAATATTATACTTTCAGACGATCTCATTTGCTGGCTTTATCATGGAAAAAGAGTATTTATGTATTCTATGAAAGAAAAGTTGACCGGTTTATATTCT